>DATDUF010000078.1:0-4353 GCA_035290485.1 Candidatus Nanoarchaeia archaeon | reverse complement strand
TAGTCATTTCTTTACACACTACGGGCATATGCTTAGCAATAACCCGATTCACTTCGTCTTCCACTTTCTTGATTTCTTCCGGAGTTAATTTTCTATCAAAACTGAAATCAAAGCGCAATCTTTCCGGAGTGATATTGCTTCCCCGCTGTTTAATCTTTGGATCAATAACTTTTCGTAATGCTTCGTTCAACAAGTGAGTAGCAGTATGCAGCCTTACGGTTTCAGCAGAAATATCGGCCAAGCCGCCTTTGAATTTCTGTTCTGCTCCTTTTCTGGAAAGTTCCTGATGCTTCTGGAATTCTGTTAAAAATTCCTGGACATTGACTTTGATTTTTTTCTCGTCAGCTAACTCTTCCGTCATCTCTAAAGGAAAACCATAACTCTGGAACAGCAAAAACGCTTCCTTGCCGGAAATATCTCCTTGAACAGACATCTTTTCAAATTCCTTTAATCCTTTCTCAAGTGTTTTTTCAAACTTCTCTTCTTCCTTCTGGAGCTCTTCCATTATTCGAGATTTGTTTTTCTTCAACTCAGAATAATAATCACCATAATCATGTACCACTATTTCTGCCAGAGTCGATAAAGAATTGTTGGGCAATCCAATTTGCTTAGCATACCTGACTGCTCTTCTGATTAACCTGCGCAGCACATAACCGCGATCCAGATTTGAAGGAGCAACCGCATTACCATCACCTAAGATAAACGTCGCCGCACGAATATGGTCAGCGACGATACGCATGTCTCGCTGGGCATCTTTATACTTTCTGCCGCTCAGCTGTTCCATCTTCCTAATAGTAGGCTGAAATAAATCAGTTTCATACGCACTTTTCTTGCCGCTTAATACCGCTAGCGTCCTTTCAAAACCCATTCCGGTATCCACATTTTTCTGTTTTAGCGGAGTGATAGAACCATCTTTACCTTTCTGAAATTGCATGAAAACATCATTCCAGATTTCTACCCAGCGATTATCATGAGGATCAAATTTTTTAGGAGCTTCTCCATCACCAGTCCAGTAAAACATTTCTGTGCTGGGACCACAAGGTCCTGATTCGCCGGCAATCCAGAAATTATCTTTTCCTAAGAAAGCGATTCGTTCTACCGGAACGCCTAGGGATTTCCATAATCCAAATGATTCAGAATCACGCGGAACAGTTTTATCCCCTTCATAGACAGTAAAGGCCAATTGTTTCAAGGGAATATTCAACCATTTCTTGCCAGTTAAGAATTCAAAACTCCAACTGACGGCTTCTTTCTTAAAATAATCTCCTAAAGACCAGTTTCCTAACATTTGAAAAAAAGTATGATGAGTATTATCGCCGATGTTTTCAAAATCTACGGTACGTAAACATTTCTGAATGTTCACCAGTCGTTTACCTAACGGATGAGATTGTCCGGATAGATAAGGAACTAAAGGCTGCATCCCCGCAGTATTGAATAAGACCGAAGGATCATCCTTAGGGACAAGAGAAGCAGAAGGAATTACTACATGCCCTTGGCTTTTGAAAAACTCAAGGTATTTGTCGCGAAGCTCGTTTGCGTTCATAAGTTGGTAGAAACTCCTTCTATTTTTATATGTTTTTATGTTGTATGTGGCACAACAATATATCTCAAAAATATAGTTTCAGATACATGTCTTTGGAATCTTTACTCAAGCCCTTGCAATGGGCGGATGAACAAGTTCTGCGACAGTATACTAAACAGGCAGAAAAATGGGAAGAAAAAGGAAGAAGCAAATATTCTTTAGCCCATCTCTATAACCTTAGCGCTACGGCTGCCAATATGACTTTTATGCTGCAGGCCGATTTGTATTTGGTCATAGGCACGGGATTGCTTGCTTTACAGAGCCTGGACTTTGCCCGCAATATTCACGAACCACAATATCAATCTGATATAACAGATACTCTGACTAAAGCTCCATTGGGAATGGAAGGGACTCAAAATATTTCAGCAGCAGCGCGATTGCCCATGTTAGTGACTGGAGCAGCATTGATGATCAAAGGATTGGCGCAGTTCGTAGATTATGTCCAGACCAGAAATCCTGAATCAGTCATGAATGCGATGTACTTATGTTCTTTTGGCTATGCTTTGATGGGAACTGCTTCTTCAATGTATGTGAAAGACAGCGATCCAAAATTGCTGGAAAAGAAACCCTTGGAAGAATTTAATTTGCAAAAAGACTTACAACCTATAGCAGAGAAGGAAAAATAAATTTACGCAAAACTCTGTCCACAGCCGCAAGTTCTCTTGGCATTGGGATTAGTGATCTTGAAACCAGCGCTGGTCAAAGAATCGACATAATCAACCTTTGCGCCTTTTAATTTTTCTAAGCTTGAATTGTCCACAAAGAATTTCACGCCATCAACTTCTACGATCGCATCATTTTCTTTCTGCATATTTTCAAAAGAGAAATGATATTCAAAACCTGCGCATCCACCGGAACTTACCCCGATGCGGATAGCTTGAATATTTTTTTTAGCTAAGATTTCTTTTGCTTTAGCTGCAGCATTTTCTGTAATAGTGAGATTGTCATCGCCTTTTTCTTGGGGAATAGCGCCATTCAGCCTTTCTACAATAGCACTTACTTCTTCCTCGCTTCTTCCATGACTGGCTAAACCTTCTTCAATGGTTTCAAAATAAGCCGCACCGCAGCCCACACAGGAAACACCTTCATCCATCAGGATTTCCACTACTGAAGGATATTGCTGTACTAGTTCGCCGATAGTCATGTCTTTAGTGATCATAGTCATTAAATAGGTGGATTTTATATAAAGTTTTGTCTAAAAAAAGAAGAAAAAAATAATGATGTTACTTCTTTTTTACCACAATATAATACACAATTGCAGTAATAATGTTAAACACGACAGCAGCAATGATCCATAATAATTTATGCTCTGATTTCATCTTCTTCTGAGAAGTCACAATATCATAAATCACCCAGACTGCACAAGCAACGCCGATCAGCCACCAAATCATTCCAAACATAGTTAATCACCAAATAGTAGAAAGGAAGAACAGAATATAAACTTTACTCCTTACTTCAAGTACAAAAAGAATATAAGCAACTAATTCTCTCTTCTTAAAAACCATTTGAGGTGGAATCATGAAGATAATCGCAGAGTATATTTGGTTGGATGGAATAAACAAACAAAAGGGAAAGTTATGGCAAGAACCGCGAAGTAAGGCTCAGGTTTTTAATGTCGATATGAGTTCTCTTAAACCTCAGCTTAATGACATGCCCATCTGGGGTTTTGATGGCAGCAGCACCGAGCAAGCCGAAGGTCATTTTTCTGATTGTGTATTGGCGCCAGTACGAGTCTACTCTAATCCTTTGCGTCCAAGTTCTGATCCCAAGACGCTTTCAGTTATGGTCCTGAGCGAAGTCTATCTTCCACCAAAGAATGGTGCAGAGATCATCGAGCCGCATCCGAGCAATACCCGGGCAAATTTAGTAAATCTTGTGGAGAAATATCAAGCTAAGGAACAATTTTGGTTTGGCCTTGAACAAGAATATACTTTCATGCGCGTGGATGAAAAAGATCCAAGTAGGATAACCAGACCTCTGGGATTTCCAAAAGGAAAAGGATTTCCGGTAGAGCAAGGTAAATATTACTGCGGTTCTGGCGCTGATAAAATTTTAGGAAGACAGATAGTAGAAGAACATCTCCAAGCCTGCTTAGAGGCAAACGTGCTAATCGCTGGAATCAATGCTGAAGTCATGCCGGGGCAATGGGAATATCAGATCGGCAACGGGACCAGTGAAAGTGATCCGCTGCGCGTGGCCGACGATCTGATTGTTGCACGATATCTGATGGACAGGATCGCAGAAAAACATGGTGTGGTAGCTTCCTTAGAGCCAAAACCGCATCCAAAATGGAACGGCGCTGGTGCGCACACTAATTTTTCCAATGTGGCTATGAGGCTAAGTGATGCCTGTTTTCCGGAAATCCTTAGAAAATTAGAAAAACACCATACAGAACACATTGCCGTATACGGCCCAGGTATTGAAAAACGATTGACTGGCCTACATGAAACATCCAGCTGTGATAAATTCAGTTATGGTGTTTCCGATCGCGGAGCCAGTGTCAGAATCCCTTGGCAGGTTGCAGTTAAAGGCAAAGGATACATGGAAGATCGCCGGCCTTGCGCCAACATGGATCCGTATGTAGTAGAAGCGAAGCTTATCGAAACAATTATGGAAGGATAATTTAGAATTCTCCTAATTTTTTTTGTTTATTTATTTTATTTTTTTCTGTAATCACACTGGCAATGGTCTCAAAATCTTTCTTCATCTGCGCAAACATTTCCGGATTTCTACCGGAATACAAATAATTAGCAGGATGGATCACTGGCACG
>DATDUF010000077.1:0-7013 GCA_035290485.1 Candidatus Nanoarchaeia archaeon | reverse complement strand
TGTTTGTAGAAGTTAAGGACTTGAAAATTGGGAAAAAAGTTGATGACGAATTGAATTCCGAAAAGAAGAAAGTGAAAGTTAGTTTTACTCTGCCGAAGGGAAGTTATGCGACCATGGCGATTAGGAAAATTGTTTCTTAGTGATAACCATCAATTAAGACATTTCTTGCAGATTCCAGTAATATCAACCTGAAAATGGCATAGCTCTCCATCGATTTGTTCCTTTACGAAATCTAATTTCTGAATAGTGATGTGTTTCTTTTCGCCGCATTTCTCACAGGTGAAATGGCAGTGATTTTTCTTGCTGTTAGAATAAAGTGTCTTACGATTGCAGAGGTAGGTGTGAATAGTTCCTTCTTTGGTTAATTCATTCAGAAAGCGGTAAATAGTAGCAATACCCAAGCTGGGATTCTTTTTTGCGACTTTATGATAGAGATCTTCAGCGGTGAAGAAGGAGCTGAAGGACTGCAGTTCCTGTTCAATTAATTTTTTTTGTAGTGTAGCACGTTTCATTTTAATTCTTATTGATAATAAGAATCAATAAGCTTTATAAAGATGTTGCTCTGATTAGGAGAATATGATTTTGACTTCAGCTCTTTACGCTATCCTGAGTGTAATTATTGTATCTCTAGTTTCTTTAGCAGGAGTTATCACTTTACTGTGGGGCGAGAAGAAGATACATAAGTTTCTATTAGTGTTAGTCGGTCTTTCTGCAGGTACGTTGTTAGGCGATGCTTTTTTGCATCTGCTTCCGGAGACCGCTGAGACAAGTGGATTTACCTTGATAGTTTCGCTCTTAGTTCTGGCAGGAATCTTAGTCTTTTTTATCCTTGAGAAAAGTATTCACGCCCATCATTTTGAAGCTCCATCAAAACAGCATTTGCATCATCCAAAGAAAAGTCATGTCGGTTCTCTGGTTCTATTTGGTGATGGCTTGCATAATTTTATGGATGGGCTAGCTATTGCTGCTGCATATCTGATTAATTTTGAAGTAGGGATTGCTACTACTTTGGCTGTGTTTCTGCATGAGATACCTCAGGAAATAGCAGATTTTGGCGTCTTGTTATATGCTGGATTCTCAAAAGGAAAAGCTTTATTTTACAACTTTGTATCTGCTCTTGCTGCCGTAGCCGGAGCAGTGGTAGGTTTGATAGTAGGAAAAAATATAGAATCTGCAGCGTTATACATTCTGCCTTTCACTGCTGGAGGATTCATCTATATTGCCTGTGCCAGCCTTATTCCAGAACTGCATAAAGAATGCGGCTGGAAAGAATCTTTATGGCAGATTCTTGCTTTTGTTGCCGGTATCGGGTTAATGGTAGTGCTGTTGTTGTTGGAATAAATTAAGTTTTTACAAATTCTTTACTACTTTCTTCACTCTGGCATACACTTCTTCTGGCTTCCCTCGGCCATCAACTTTTCTGAGAATTCCTTTTTTTTGATAAAATGTAATCACTGGTGCAGTTTCTTGGTGATATACTTTGAATCGTTCTTTGATCACTTTCGGAGTATCGTCTTTGCGCTGCACTAAGCGTTTAAGAATATTTTTAGGAGGAGGAAGAAAGTGCTGCTGATACGTCTTTCCGGTAACCGGATCAAGCAGTCGTCCAGATAATCGTTTGATGATTTCTGGTTGAGGAACGTCGATGTAAAGAACTAAGTCCATCTCCAAGTCTTCAATTTCTTTAGCTTGATCTATTGATCGGGGAAATCCGTCGAATAAGAAATTCTGTCTTTTGCCGATCGCTTTTTTGGCTAATTGTACTGCCACTTGGTAGGGGACGAGATCGCCCTTATCGATGCAGCGGCTGATTTTTTTTCCCAATGCGGTTTTGCGTTTTGCTTCTATACGCAGTAAGTCGCCTACAGAAACATGAAGAAGATGAAAGTCTTGGGCCAGGCGCTCTGAGACAGTGCCTTTGCCGCTGCCGGGATATCCTAGGATGATTATTTTCAAGATAGAATCAGAAATGCTTTTGAGTTAAAATAGTTTATGGTGGTCTGAGTTGGCGACTTTTTCTCCTTCGCAATGCTTAAATAGTAGGTTATTTTGATGATTATATGAGTAAAAAGTGGGTACTTTTCAGCGTACTTTTACTGCTATGTAGTCCTTTTGTCCTCGCATCTGGAGAACAGACCTTCTGGCAGCAATATAGTTGGTATATCATCGGCGCAGCATCAATCCTAGTAGTATATATCCTGTTTAGGATCACCAAGAAATTAGTCATTGTAGGTCTACTATTAGTAGCTGCTGCAATTCTCTTTAATATGTACTTAGTACAGAATACTCCTGAAGTCGGTGTAGTAGGTGACATTCATTACCATGCCGATTTTGCCATGTATGTCAATGGAGAGCGCTATAATTTTTCGCAAGAGAAATATATGTCTACAGAAAATAAAACCTTGAGCAATTTTGCGCACCTGCACGATATGAACGGAAACATCATCCACAAGCATGCTTCAGGTATCACTTTAGGATTCTTCCTGGAAACACTGGGAATGAAATTAACTGATACTTGTCTAACTATGGATGATGGAACGGAATATTGCAACTCCGGAAATAAACTATTAAAATTATATGTCAATGATAAACCAAATACTAATTTTGATAACTATAATCTTCAAGATGAAGATCGAATCCTGCTCAGTTACGGCAGTGAATCTGAAAAGGAAATTGAAAAGCAGCTGGACTCTGTCTCTGACGCGGCGTGTATCTATTCCCTAACCTGTCCGGAAAAAGGAGCGCCGCCAGCGGAAGCCAGTTGTGTGGGAGATACTTGTACAGTGGAGGGATAAAATGGTTCAATGTAGCGATTGTGGAAAGGAATTTAATTCTGAAGAAGGCTTGCAGCATCATCGCCAGTCAAAGCATGCGGCTAAGAAAAAATTTACAATGAAAAAGAAATACTTTTGGTATGCTGGGACGATCGTGGTGGTAGCTTTGTTGGTCTTCTGGGGTTATCATTCTTCAAAAGCACCGGGAACGTACGATAATCTAGCCAAATGCCTAGGAGATAAAGGAGTTACTTTCTATGGCGCTTTCTGGTGCTCGCATTGTCAGGAACAGAAGCAATTATTTGGTAAGTCAGCTAAATTATTACCGTATGTAGAATGTTCCACTCCTGATGGGAAAGCTCAGACACCGATCTGTATTGATAAAAATATAGAAGGATATCCGACTTGGGAATTTGCTGACAGTTCAAGGTTGAGTGCGGTAGTACCTCCTGAACAGCTGGCTGCCAAAGCGGGATGTGCATTGTCGTAAAGATGAAAAGAATCTGGAGATATTTACTTTTTCTTTTTATTATTGTTCTGGGCGGGTTGACTATTCTTGAGATTTTATTGAGATGATTGGGAAAATTAGACTTAATGCATGTTATCTATCCCGAACGAAGTGAGAGCGCAGCGTGGCGAGGACGGAGGCGAAGCCGAGCACCGCAGAGTTCCAGAGGTCGCCGAAAGGTTATTATATAAAAGATAGAATAAATATTAGTTATGAAATTTAAATTAAATTATTTGGTTCTTGGATTAATCTTGATAGGAATCATTCTAATCAGCGGTTGTGTTCAACAGCGGGATGAAAGATTAGTAGAATCGTCACGGACTTCTTCCGAAACTGTCTTGGACAAAGACGAAACGCCAGAAGGAGAGGTCGCTCAACATCAGCCGCCAATTCAACAACTTGGCAGTTTATGTTCTGGGGAAGAGGAATGTATTACATTTTGCTTAAATAACCGAGGGAGATGCGAAGATTATTGCAAGGGGAAGCAAATTGAGTTATGCAGCAAAATTTTTCTTCCCTGGGTGAAGGAAGAAAAAAAAATTGAAGAAAAAGAGGATTGTATAAGTAATGCGAATCCTGTTTTCACTCATCCTTTTACAGATATTACAAAGCTTAGCGAAATTTCAAGATATGGAAATAGTGCTTTTATTAATCCTGGATCGCAAGTAAGAAATTATGTTGTTGTCAAGGAAGGGGAAAGCACTGCAGTTTATGCTCCAGCTGATATGATAATTACAAGAATTCATTACAGTGATAAAAATTATAGTCAATTTTTTAATATGGAGTTTGTGAGGCCAGAGTATAGAGTTAACTTTCAGGTAAGCTGTGAAGTGGAGATGGCTTATGACCATATTGTAAGCCTTGCTGATAAGCTTAAGACATATGCTCCGCAAGTTTCATCTCCGGGAAAAAATGACGGCGTTGAAGTTTCAATACCTGTGCAGGCTGGAGAATTGATTGGATACACTTCTGGAGGATTTCCTGGAAGAGCATTTGATTTTATTTTTCTTAATAAAGCGCGTGTTCATTTTCATTTAAACCCATCTCGATGGACAACTGACCATTCTAAATATATGGATTGTCCACTTAATTATTTCACTGATGATTTGAAACAGCAGTACATTGCGCTTATTCCTGAAGTGAAAGGTGTTCGTGATTGTGGGCCCAATCTTCGTGAAGTGCCCAATACTATTTTAGGATATTGGTTCCAGAGCAATGCGACAGAAAATGAGGGGTCTAGATTTGCAATCTCTGCAGGCAAGCATTTTGTGGAGTGGACACTTTTGAAAGGAGCTGAAAACCCTGTAGCATATCGGGATAATAATGCTGTGATAATAGACCCAGAAACTGTAACTGAAGGCAAAAAAGTTTGCTATTATGATTCTGACAGAAACTCTCATATTTATGCAAAAATGCTGCCAACTGATAAGATCGGACTTGCGAGTGGGACAGGGGTTTGTCCATCCGCATTTCCTAATGAATATGAAGTTTTTGAGAGGTGAATAATGAAATACCTGCTAATTTTACTGGTAGTTTCTTTTGTTTTCATTAATGCTTGCTCTGTTCAGGAACATCAACCAGAGCTAGTAAAAGAAGAAACTGATATAGTAGTGAAAGAAGCTGCTTCAATACCAGAAGAGCCGCAGAACGAGGACACGCCTCTAGGTCGCCTTCGTGGGGCCATGGGCATTTATTTTCATAATTGAGAGGACTGCTTCAAATTCTTTCGCTTGCTGAATGGCGTCTTCCAAAGCATTATGAGCAAGTCCGCGCTCATCCCTCAGCTTAAGATCTTTCATGCTGGCATTTACATTTTGCATTACTCCGCGATACAATGAATTCATGTCTTCGCCGCTAAAGCCTAAAGGATTTTCTCTGGGATAGAAGTTATCAAAATACCAGGCAGTAAACATACCGTCGAATTTGATCGGTGCAGCTGCTTCGACTGGCTTGTATCCTACGGTGTGGGTCTTGATCCAGTCAGCATACTCAGCCATCACTTTAGCCGGCTCTTCTCCTTTTTCTTTCAAGACTTCCAGCACTTTAGCAGGATTGAATTTTTCACTTTGAGGATTGTATTCTTCCTGAGTTTTGAAATCTTCTAAGCATTTCAGTCCCAAAGAACTTACGCGCATGGCTTCAGTCACGAACTGGTTGCTGATGGGCTTGATTTCGCGGTAGAATTGAACGGAAGTATCGCCTACAATGCAAGCACCTAGCGAGAGCATAGAATATTTTCCTGGCGTTGGTCCTGAAGATTCAATGTCGAAAGAGATATATTTTTTTTGCATGGAGATGCAGTAAGAAGCGGATTTAAAACCTTTATGGTACATTTCCGTAGCAATTCTTAAAAATAGCCTCTAAAATCCATATTATACCATGCATCAGCTAGAATTGAATTCGCCAGTAGGAGATTGGGATTGTCTCAAAGCAGCCGTATATAACGGCGCTAGCTCGGTCTATCTAGGAATAAAATTTTTTAATGCCCGAAGATTGGCTAAAAACTTTTCTCTGGAAGAATTAAAGGATGCCGTTTTCTTTGCCCATCTGCATGGAGTTAAGGTTTACCTGACTTTCAATACTTTAGTGCGCAATGAAGAGTTCCCGATGTGGTTCAAGACCTTGGAACAAGCCTATTTGGCAGGTATTGATGCGGTGATCATCCAGGAAGTGTTTCTGGCTTCGCTGATCAAGAAATCTTTTCCCGGTTTGAGAGTGCATGCTTCCACTCAGGCCAGTTTGATGAATTATCGCGGCATTGCCCAGTTTCCTGATTTTGATTTAGTAGTATTAGCGAGAGAATTAAATCAGGTGGAAATTGCCAATATTCGCAAGCATACTAAGAAGGAATTAGAAGTATTTGTGCACGGCCATTTATGTATTTCCTATTCAGGACAATGTTTAATCTCATCCCTGATCGGAAAACGCAGCGGCAATCGCGGCGTGTGTGCGAGCAGCTGCCGTAAGACCTACAATAAGGAAGGATATTTGATTAGCGCTAAAGATTTAATGTTAGCTAACAGCATTGATCGAATCTATCGTATGGGAATTAATGCTGTCAAAATAGAAGGGCGGATGAAAAGCCCTGAATATGTAGCAACTACGACGAGAACATATCGACAGCAGATTGATGCGGCCATGAAGAATCATTTTAAGCCTGTCTCGCAGCAGCAGGTTGACAATCTGAAGATGGGATTCAATCGTGATTTCACTTCCGGTTTTTTTGAAAATAATCCATCAATTGTAGGAAAAGAAATGCCCATGAACCGCGGTATTTTTCTCGGTACGGTTTATCAGGGAATGATCCTGCTAGAACATGACCTTGATCTTTTAGATGGCGTCGGCTTTTGGCATCCGCGCTTTGAAGGCAAGTTGAAAGGCGGTATCGCTTACAAGATCATACGTGATGGTGAAGAAGTGACGCATGCTCTTAAAGGAGACTGGGTCAAGATTCCTTCACCTTATTTCTTTAATACCGCACAGGTCTATCTTACCTCTAGAAATGGCGGTAAAAATATTTTAGAAGAACAGAAATTACATCTGCCGCTCAAAATTACGGCAAAAGTTGATCAGCCGCTAACTCTGGAATATGGGGAGATGATCGCTCAATCTCCGATCACGTTGCAAGCAGCGGAAAAACATGCGCTTACCGAGGAACAATTAAAATCAGAATTACAGAAATCGCTGCGCTTGGGAATTACTTGGGAGATTAAGGAACTGGAATTAGAAAA
>DATDUF010000076.1:0-12391 GCA_035290485.1 Candidatus Nanoarchaeia archaeon | reverse complement strand
ATACATCCGTGCGAGGATCCTCCATACTCAACACTAGAGGGCCACGGCGTGAGATGAATTCGATATCCGTTATCGCCTTCCTGCCAGCCGCGGAAAGGATCTTTCTGGGGCTTGTTGTCATAATACAAAGGAGTGTTAAGTATTCCAAAAGCATTAAACGGTCCGGGCAGTTTTTCTTCTTCTTTGACTTCCTCTTCCGCTGCGGCCCATTGCGGCGGATTCCAATGCGGTAATACTAGCATGCTCTTTAAGAAAAATTGACGTTCCGGAGTATGATACTGCTTTTGGGTTCCTTTGCTTTTGTTCTTTACCCAGCCACCGACTACTGCCTTGGTGCCGAATACTTCAACTCTTTTTCCGTCTTCAATTGCATATAATCGTAAATTAGTTTTGGTTCGTACTCTTTCCCACTTGCCGGAATCCCATTTCTCGATATCAATCTCAAACTTCATAGATTCCTGTTGATAGCGTTCTGGGATTTCGAGATATACTGTTTCAGTTTGGTGTTCTTTGGCAAAAAATTGATTAACTCCTTGGATTGAATTTAAATGGAATTGTTTTGCTGCACTCTCCACTAATTTATTTAATTCCACTGGTTCAATCACATACGGAGAACGTCCATTTCCTGATTGATCTTTGCATTTGGCATGGAATACTCGTTCTTCCAGCACTCTGCGCATCCCGCTAAAAGCATATTCTTCAAAATCTTTATTCAATAGTTCTTGAGTAGCTCTACCTACTGCTCCATCGGTCTTCAATTCGTAAAATTTACCGTCGGCCGTGACATAACTGCTCAGAAGGCGTTGTCGGTGATATTTCTGATAAGCAACTACGGCCAGGCTCGTTTTAGAATCATAAATGCCTTGTATTTCTCCTTGATAGAAATTTTCCCATTGTAAGATTTTTTGCACTTTCTTAATAGTATCTATTTGTTTCTGCAGGGTTCTGAGCTCTTGGTTTAATAGCTCTGCTTTTTTTGCCGGTAGTACAGAACCATGAAGTTGTTTCTCGAGATTAGAGATTTTTTTTATTGTTCCTTCGTTAGTATAAGGAATGAAACCTACTTCAATTTTTTGTGGTACTTCCTTTCCGCGCTTTTCTATAGCTTGGGCATAATGCTCAAATGGCTTCAAGTGATGTGCAAAGCTGGAAAAGATACCAAACCGTTCCCGCTGAAAAGGATTCTTTAAGAGGTCATCCGTAAGAAAATACTGATCAGCATCCCTAGATAAAGAAAGTAATTCGGGAATAAAATGGTTGGATAAATCTATAGTACATTGCTGCCCTTTCAGTTCAACTTTTTCTTCCAATTTTTCTGGTTGTGGTTTGGTTTCTGGAGCTTTCTGTTTTATCTCTATTTTTGGAGCCGGAAATTCTTCAAGTGTTCTAACTTTTTCCGGCTGGCAGTTCAGAAGTAATGCGCCTAAAAGCAGGGCTTTTTTATTCATGTTATACTAAATAGGCCCGTATTTATTAAAATGTTGATAGTATTCACAACTTACTACTTACTACAAAAGATTTAAATAATGCATGATAGTTACGTCATATATGGATCATCTCTTACCTGTATACAAGATATTTTTTACCTCATTAGCTAATCCTAACCGGTTACAAATTATTAATCTGCTCCGGGATGGTCGTAAAAATGTCACTGAAATATGTCAAGAAACTAGATTTGAGCAATCTATGGTTTCCCATAATTTGATAAGATTAGAACGATGCGGGATGGTGTTTGTGGAAAAAAAAGGTAAGAAAAGATATTATAGCCTTAATGAAAAAACAATTAAGCCTTTATTGAAGTTGATTGATGCTCACATGGAACAATATTGTTCCAAGATCCATCAGGGAAAGAGATGAAAAAATGGAAAAAAAAGAAAAATTGCAAACTTCTACTTTGAAAATTTCTGGCATGCATTGTGCCAGCTGCAGCACTATTCTCACCCGAGCTCTGCAGAAAGTGGAAGGCGTAAACTCAGCAGTAGTCAATTATTCTACGGAAAAAGGAACCATCACTTATGATTCGGAAAAAACGAATGAACTAGCCTTAGTCCGGGCAGTGCAAAAAAAAGGATACGATGCTCAAGTATTAGGAGAAGAAAGTTATGCTCGTGAAGAAAAAATGCGAAAAGATGTACTAGATGTTCTAAAACGCAAAGTCCTCCTCAGCTCCGCTCTGGCCCTGCCAGCTCTCTTAATTAGTATGGTTTTTAATTTTTTACCTTACTATCAATATCTCTTATGGCTTCTGGCTACTCCAGTGCAATTCTATATTGGACATCCCTTTTATCGAGGAACGTGGGCTGCCTTGAAAAATAAATCAGCCAATATGGATTCTTTAATCGCTATCGGCACTAGTGCAGCATATTTTTATTCCGTTTATGCAATTCTCTTTACTTCCGGAGAACATCAGTACTTTGAAATTTCTGCTATTTTAATCACGTTAGTTTTGTTAGGAAAGTATTTGGAAGCTGTGGCTAAAGGAAAAACCAGCCAGGCTATCGCTAAATTAGTAAAGATGGGCGCAAAAACGGCCACAGTAGTTCGCAAGGGAAAAGAAATGAAGATTCTTATTGAAGAAGTTGCGGTAGGCGATATTGTTATTGTAAAGCCAGGAGAAAAAATTCCAGTTGATGGCGTCATTATTGAAGGCCACTCTTATGTAGATGAAAGTTTAGTAACTGGCGAGAGCATGCCTGTTGAAAAAAAGAAAAGCGATGCAGTGATCGGTTCGACTATTAATAAACAAGGTTCTTTTACATTTAAAGCAACTAAAATTGGTGCGCAGACTATTCTGGCTAGAATTGTAAAATTAATTGAAGATGCGCAAGGGAAAAAAGCACCAATTCAACGGTTTGCAGACCAAGTATCAGCATACTTTGTACCTATCGTTATTGGCATTGCTCTGCTTACTTTTTTGGTATGGTTTTTTATTGCAGGTGCGAAGCTAGAATTTGCCTTAATTACGGCAGTTGCAGTCTTGGTCATCGCCTGTCCCTGCGCTTTAGGCTTAGCTACGCCTACTTCTATCATGGTGGGGACGGGAAAAGGAGCTACACAAGGGATTCTGATCAAAGGTGGTGATGTGCTGGAAGCGGCACATAAACTAAAATATGTGGTGTTTGATAAAACAGGAACGATCACTAAAGGGAAGCCGGTCGTTACTGATGTAATTGCTGGTAAAAATTCCACGGAAAAAAGTGTTTTAGAACTTGCTGCCAGTCTGGAAAAAAATTCCGAACATCCCTTGGCGGAAGCAATTGTGCAAAAAGGAAAAGATATAAAGATCTCTTTTAAGAAGGTGATTGGATTCCAGGCAGTAGTTGGAAAAGGTGTGAAAGGCAAATTTGGTTCAAAAGAATATTATCTCGGAAATACTAAGTTGATGAAGGAAAATAAAATATCTCTTTCTGCTTACAGTTCTAGAATAGAAGCCTTGGAAAGCGAAGGAAAAACAGTAATGGCTCTTGCTGATAAAAAAAATCTTCTGGGCTTAATTGCCGTTGCTGATGAACTCAAGGAGGATTCCCCCGATGCGGTAGCGTTGCTGAAAAAAATGGGCTTGGTTCCGTACATGATTACTGGAGATAATAAAAGAACCGCAGCAGCCATTGCTAAAAAAGTTGGTATTGAGAAATTTTTTGCTGAAGTGTTACCAGAAGATAAAGTTGCACATGTAAAAGAACTGCAAAAAAGAGGAAAAGTAGCCATGGTGGGTGATGGTCTTAACGATGCTCCGGCATTGGCACAGGCAGACATTGGTATCGCCATGGGTTCTGGAACAGACGTAGCCATGGAGACGGGAAATATTGTCTTGATGAAGAATAGTCTGCTGGATGTCCCGAGAGCAATTAAATTAAGTAAGATGACTATGTCTAAAATCAAGCAGAACATGTTTTGGGCTTTGATTTATAACATCTTGGGGATTCCTATTGCTGCTGGCGTATTATATCCATTTACTGGTTGGTTGTTAAGTCCGGTGATTGCCGGCGGCGCCATGGCCATGAGTTCGGTAAGCGTGGTTACCAATTCATTGTTATTACGTAGAAAATCTTTAAAACTGAAGAGGATTTGAAAAATTGATGAGAGATTGATGAGATAAATATGAAAATTATTAATCTAAAAGTCCAGGGAATGACTTGTTCCAGCTGTGAAGTATTGATAGAACGTAATTTACGAAAAGTTTCTGGTGTAGAAAAAGCAAAAGTCAGCTTGGCAAAAGAGCAAGTAGAAGTTGAATGCGCTGATCATGTTCAAGTAGAGGAGTTGCAAAATGCGGTCAAAGATAAAAAGTATATCTTAACTGAAGATTCCGCTCAAAATAATTCATCTTCATTTATCCTCAAGGATAAACAGCGCTATTCGGAAATCGGTGCAGTATTGGTATTAATTATCGCTGTCTATGTTCTTCTCAAGCAATTCGATCTTCTTCCTCAAGGCTTAGGAATAAGCGACAACATGAGTTATGGATTTATTTTCTTGATTGGATTGGTTGCGGCAGCATCAACTTGTCTGGCGGTTGCAGGAGGGTTGCTGCTTGCAGTATCAAGTAAATTTCATGAGAACAACCCTCATCTCAATGGCTGGCAGAAATTTAAACCCCATCTTTATTTCAATGTTGGAAGAATTGTTTCTTACACCTTGCTGGGCGGAGCGATCGGCGCTCTAGGTTCTGTGCTTACACTTTCTTCAACTATAACTGGTATACTGACGATCATTGCCAGTCTTTTGATGATCGTAGTAGGATTACAATTACTTGGAATATTTCCCTGGCTGAATAAACTGCAAATTAAGATGCCGAAATTTATTGCTCATAAAGTATATGATGCGAGTAATGAAAAAGCAAGCAAAATGTCATCCTTTCTGTTTGGAGCAGCAACCTTCTTTCTGCCCTGCGGATTTACCCAAGCCTTGCAGTTGTATGTCTTAGGGAAAGGAAGCTTTGTGGTCGGCGCATTAACCATGTTAGCTTTCTCGTTAGGAACATTACCTTCCTTAGCCTCAGTCGGTGCATTTTCTAGCTTTGCTAGGGGAAATGTGAAGAAATACTTTATGACTTTTTCTGCAGTGTTGATCATTGTTTTAGGTATTTTTAATCTGACTCCGGGATTGAATTTGGTTGGGGCAAGTGTAGCTTTTACTAATAATGCAAACGATAATTCTGTGCCCATTCCAGCAGTGGGAGAAAAACAAGTTATCAATCTAGAAGTTCGCGGCTTAGATTACTTTCCTAACAAATTTACTGTTAAGAAAGGAATTCCCGTTGAATGGCATATTGACGGCAGAAATGCGCAAGGATGTGCAGGAATAATCACTGTTCCCCAATTAGGAATATCCGAAAGGTTGCCTAAGGATTCAGTAAAAATAATTGAATTTACTCCGCAGAAAGAAGGTAAAATAAAATTCACCTGCAGCATGGGCATGGCCGGGCCGGGAACATTTGAGGTAGTAGCATGAAGACCATCATCACTGTAAAAGGAACGCATTGCAATTCCTGCAAGCAATTAATCGAAGAAGTTTGTTCTGAAATATCGGGAGTGAAATCATGCTCTGTGGATTTTAAGACTGGCAAAACAGTTATCGAACATGAAGGAAAATTGGATTTGAAAAAGTTAAAGAAAGAAATTGAAGGCCTAGGGGAATATAAAGTTTTAACGTCATAAAAAGTAATTTATTTTTCCTTGACTTCTCCATCAACTGTAGATCGATAAATAGATCCACCTTTAAAAACACGAAGCTGAGGGTGATCGCTCTTAAGAGTGTAGAATAATAAGTCGGGAAGTTCCGCTGAAAGAGCGATAGCGTTTAAATGTCTGGTTCCACCATCTGCAGTTTCCTTTAAATGTTTATAAGTAGCAGCTGCTTCCGGCTTTCTGGAATACACTCCCAGATCAGGAAGAATGTATTGGCCGCTATGCATTATTTTTCCATCTTTGCCAATCAAAATAGCTCCATCTATTTCCATCGCTTCATGAAGAGCCTCAAAAGCTTGAGGATCTTTCAAATAAGTTTCTTGATCTTTAAAGAGATCTTTTCCTACGCTGATATCAAGTCCCGGGAGGTTGAAATAGGAAGAATGTTTTGCCGGATCATACCCTAGCACGGCGCAAAGGCCATGGATCCCATACTCTCGTCCTTCTTTTTTAGCTTGCTTAATTTCCTCATTACGCATCTGATCGAGAAGTTGGTAGAGCTTATCTTCTAAATCTGGAGAATAGTTAATTGGCGCGGTCATTTCAAATCCTTTTCTTAATTATATTTAATCTCTAAGCTTTATCGCTATTTATACCTTTTTAAGCTTATTTTTTTACTTTTTGTCAAATTATACGTAAAATTTATTAATAAATAAAAGCAAATGCTCTTATGAATAAGATAGACCACTCTTTATTGTTCCTCCGCTCCGAAAATGCACGGATGAGTCTCAAAGAACTTTCTCGTCTGCTAAAGAAAAGTCCTCAACTGCTTAAATACAATGTTTCTATGCTGGAAAGGGAAGGGATTATTCATCATCCTTTTTACATATTCGATTATTCCTATTTTGGTCTTATTTTGTTTCGTGTTTACTTCAAAAGTTCGTATGTTCGTGAGCAGGATAAAATGCGTTTGATAAGTGAGTTAACAGAAAATCAATACGTCTTGGCGGTCTATGAACTCGTGGGCGAGTTTGATTTAGTGGTAGAATTTGCCGCTCCTAATCCTTCTAAATTCAATAAAGAATTCAAAAAAATGACTATGAATCCCTTGTTAAAAGAATACAAAATAGTATTAAACATTGTTACCCACATTTATCCACGTTCCTACCTTGCCGAAAATAGCCAGCTCAACAACCCGCTTCCAAGTTTGTACTATCAGAAAATTGTCGGGGGAGATCGGGAAAAAGATTTCTTTAAACCGGAAGAGATGGAGATAATTAAAGTTCTGCTTCATAATCCTACTATCCGCTACACCAAGCTGGCCAAAGAATCGGGCTTGAACATTAAAACTGCCAAATCAATCCTTAACAATCTTACCAAACGAAACATCATTCGCGGCTGCAAGTATTTGATTGATAAAAATAAACTAAGCATCCACAAAAACCGCTTATTCCTTAAACTGCACAATCTGGATCTAGAACAGGAATCGCGGCTGCTGGAATATCTGCATGATAACCCGGAAGTGATCCAGTTGAACAAAACCGTGGGCGACTGGGATATGGAAATTGATATGGAATCGCTGGATAAAAGCAGAACTCGCTATATCATCAGCAAGCTGCGCGAAGAATTCAGCGATTTAATTACTAGCTTTAATTTGATTGAAGTCTATGATTATTACAAAAGAACGTACTTGCCGGAATATTTATTTAAGGAAGAGAAATAAAAATCACTTCCCCCTAAACTTAAACGACAGTTCATTATACTCTTTAGTATCATAAACACAGATGCCTTCTTCTCTCCACAGCACAAATTCTGCCACTCCTGCATCAAGTGTGAATTTGCTGCAGATAGTACAATATGGATCTCCTGATTTTTCTTTATTTCCTTCTTCATCCAAGCGGATAAAATATAATCGTGACCCTAAAATTTTGTCTGGGTGATGCTGCAAAGCATCGACAATCGCTCTTTGTTCTGCATGCAAGCAGCAGGTTTTGTCAGATTTGAAATCTACTGGTAGAGAATCCTTCAGACAATATTGCAATTGCACATCCAACGGCGGAGAATTATATCCCCTTCCAATGATGTTGGTATCTTTCACGATAATCGAACCGCACTTAGAACGAAAACAGCAGGAATAGGCAGCCGCAGTTGCCGCATCTTCGATGTATTCCATCGCTTTCGTTGCTTCTTCACCAGCAAGAATTTTCATTTAATCTGCAAATAAAAGAAGATATAAATAATTATAGGTTCTCTAGAATGAGGAATTACTTCCTAGCTAATCCTTTCTTGATGTTTGCCATTACTTTGTCGATTTCCTGCGGATCAACATTGTCATGTCGCGTCTGCGGCTTGACTTCCTTATTATCCTGCGCGCTTTGCAGCATGGAAGCAACAAAGATAGAAGCACCATCCTTTTTTACTGGTTTCTGATTGTTCATAGTAAAAGAAAAGAATTACTGGTATTTAAAGTTTATTCCTCTCTGGGCTTAGGATAGGAAGATACTTTTATAAATTTTAAAAACTTGCTGAAAGTATGAAAACATATTCAAAAATCATCGTTGCAGTTTCCGCTCTTTTCACCTGGATTGCTATAGGAACTGTCCTCTTTCATCGCTTGGAAGCATGGAGCTGGATACAAGCATTCTACTTTTCTGTCGCCACCATCACTACGGTAGGCTATGGCGATTTGCACCCCACTACTGATCTTTCTAGAATTGTAGTTTCGCTTTATCTTCTTTTAGGAGTTTCCATCAGTTTGGTTTCGCTTACAGTTATTGGTTCAAGTCTTTTGACTAGACACGAAAAAGAGGTCTTGCAACGAGCGCGGAATTTGATAATCGAACCTAAGCGCGGTCTTAATTAGATTTTTCTTCCATACTTTAATAAAATCCTTCCCTTCTCACCTAAAAATGGATCCTATTCTCAAGCTAGCTCTGCAGACTTTAGAGCAAAACAAGCAAGCTATCATCTTTGCTCCCAGCAGAAGCAGCGCGGAAAAAACTGCAGAAGAAATAGCTAAACTAACTTCGTTCCAGCTTCCGGAATTAGAACAAGAAGTTCTCAAGGCTGCTTCTACGCCTACGAAACAATGCCGGAAACTTTCTCATACTATCAAGAAAGGCGTGGCTTTTCATCATGCTGGCTTATTGCAAAAGCAAAAAGAATTAGTGGAAGATGAATTTAGAACTGGAAAAATAAAAATCATCTGTGCCACTCCGACCTTAGCTGCCGGTTTAAGTTTGCCGGTGTTCAGGGTCATTATCAGGTCATTGAAACGTTATTCTGAACGCTGGGGCATGGACTGGATTCCGGTCTTGGAATATTTACAGATGGCCGGAAGAGCTGGAAGGCCGGAATATGAAGCATATGGAGAAGCAGTTTGCATTGCTAAAGATGAGGCAGAAAAGGAAGAGATTCATGAGCGTTACATTCTCGGAAAGCCCGAAGCGATTTATTCTAAGTTAGCAGTAGAACCAGTACTAAGAACATACCTTCTCTCGCTGATTTCTTCCGGCATCATTCGCGATCGGACTTCGATGAAAGAATTTTTTACCAAAACATTCTGGGCTTACCAGTTCAAGGACATGCAAAAATTAGAAAGCATCATGGAACGAATGCTCCATCTTTTAGAAGAATGGGGATTTATTACTATTGTCGGTGCGGCCAATGCCGGTTTTATCACCGCTAATGAACTTAATCAGGAAAAATTGCGTCCCACTCCTTTAGGAAAAAGAGTTTCCGAATTATATCTTGATCCCTTGACGGCGCGGCATCTCTTAGATTGTGTAGCAAGGTTTGATCAAAATAAAAACGCCTTCTCCCTGTTGCAGATGGTTTCTCACACTTTGGAAATGCGTCCCTTGCTGCGGGTCAAGAGCAAGGAAGAGGATACTGTTCAAGAAGAATTGAGCAAACGCTATGACTTCTTGCTTAAGGAAGAGCCCAGTGCTTATGATCTTGAATATGACGACTTTGTTAATTCCATAAAAACTGCTCTCTTTTTTGAAGCCTGGATTGATGAAAAAGATGAAGATTTTCTGCTGGAGAAATACGATATCCGGCCGGGCGAAATCAGGATAAAGCAAGAAACCGCCGATTGGCTCTTATATGGGTCAGAAGAATTAGCCGTGCTGCAGGACCATAAAACTGCGGTAAAAGAAATCCGTAAATTACGCTTACGGGTGCAGGAAGGAGTTAGAGAAGAACTGCTGCCTCTGCTTAAGTTACAGGGTATCGGCCGGGTTAGAGCTCGTAAACTGCATGCCCAGGGGATTAAAGACTTGGGGGATGTCAAGAAAATTGACCTCACTAGCCTTACTCAGCTCCTGGGCAAGGCTATCGCAGAAAGCCTTAAAAAGCAGGTCGGTGAGGAAGTCAAAGAAGTGCCGGAAGGCACCCGCAAAGGCCAGACCAGCATTCTGAAATACTAGATACTTAATTGTTACTTTCGAGTGGTTAAAATGACGAAAGGTTTATAAATAACGTCTGATTTAAGCTCTAAAAGAGGTAAAGAGAAGAAAAATGACGCAAGACTTTGATGGACCTGTATCTGAAGGAATCGACACTTATGTAGATATAGACTCAATAAAAGAAAATCCAATTAAATATCTAAACAGCGTAAATGAGAGCCTCAGAACTGATGTCTATAAGGATTACACTTTATCCCAGCTCCAGGGAATAGAAGTGTATGTTGATGTAGCATGCGAGCACCTGTCTAACTTCAATCGTCCTCATTTCATGAATGAACGTATTTACATCTGGGCCGGATTAAATGATTTGAAACAGAAACAAGGATATGTTGCTTCTATACAAAAAGAAGAGGATAATGAACCAATAACGAAAAAATGAATGCCGACCAAATTAAAGGAAAAGAACAATTTAAAGTTTCACCAGAGATTAGTAAGATATATTCCTCATTGCATAATGGAACATTTAATAATTACACTTTGCGTGAACTTGAAGAAGTGGAACAGAACTTAAGTAGAACATATACTGCTCTAAATAATGAACAGATGAGAATCTATGAACGTTCTGTCCATAAGATGTTTACTGACTTGATTAATCTCCAGGATGCAAGAGAAACAATAGAACAAAAAATTGAAGAGGCTGAAAAGGCTAATCCTGAATATGTCCCTCTTGCTACTTTTAAAAAAGCTACTGAAGATCTTGCTTCCGGAAAAATGAGTACTCTTACTTTACCTGCATTAAAGCGCGTTAAAGAAGAACTCAAGAAAGCATATTTTACTTTATCACCGGAAAACAGAGGAACGTATGATAGAATTATAATGGATGTTGCTAGTCTGCAAACCAAAGAAGAAAAACGTCAAAAAGCTCTTGAGCAGGCAGATCTGGTCAGCTTGCTGAATGAATTTGGAAATGATGTAGAAGCAGGACAAGATTACAAGAAACGACAAGAGAGCAAGTATGCAGCTCCTCAAAGTGATAGAATTGTACTTATCGAGGGAGATTATGAAGTCGAAAGCAAAAGAACAGTTGCTGCTCAACGTCAGAAACTAACATATCTTCCTCAAGTAAAAGAAATTGAACTTACTGATGATGATATTGAAGTAATCGAAGAAGAAGAACCAATCACTATACGCCGACGTTATAACATATTATCTTCAGATGGAGCATGCAATTTCAGTGCTTATGGCTCATTTATTATGAAGAAAAGAGACGCAGTAGCCAGAGAAGTTGATCAAGATATTGATATGTTTTCTTTTCTTCCAAAGGTTCTGTTATATAATCCTGCTGATGATACTCCAGAAATTGAAGTAGAAGAAATAGAAGTTGATGTTGCTGAATTACAAGCTGATGTAGAAGAAAAAGAACCAGTTACTCAAAGAAGCGTAGTATACATTCCTGGCACTCAAGTTCCAGATTTATCCGATATTGATTTCGACGCTTTGGATCGCCAGCTAGGCTATAAACCAGTTGCTACTGAGTCGTCTGTTGTTGTTGCTCCTGTTGAGGTCACTCAGAATACTTTGGAAAATATCGTGGCTATCGCTCCAGCAAAAAGTAAAAACAAGGCCGTAGGATATATCGCTGCTGCCGCTATCGCACTAGCTGGATCTCTTGCCGGCTTATATACTGGTTTTACTCATATCTATTCTTCATTGAAGAATACTGCTGATGTAGCCCATTCTGAAAATCAAGGTACTCCTTCCGTTCAGCCAGCCGCACCGGTGAAGACTGCTAATGCTGCTCCAAAAGCAAAAAGCATCGAAAATGTTCCTAAGGAAAATGCTCCTGCTTTTCCGCAAAAGACGGTTGAGACCCCTAAAACTTCAGAACAAAAAGTAAAAAGAATTCCACCTCGCCCTACTACTAATTCCGGCTCAGGAATTCATACTATTCAATCAGGAGATACTGTCTTCTACAATCTTTGCGCTGGTGACGTTAAGTGCGCTAAAGAAATGTGGAGAATTAATCCTGGTGTAGATCTTAATAATTTATACCCTGGTCAAAAACTGAACATGGTTAGCGGCAGTTATGATAAGATTCTTTCCCAAGTCTTGACCAATCTTGATTGCGAAAGCTTACATGATCTTAATAAAACCGGCGATGTAGATGGGATGGCCGGTAAACTGAAGCCGATCAGGGATAACCTCAGCAGAATCGGCGTAGAATTAGATTATCTTAACTGCAAGGCTAACGCTAGAAAATAATTGGCTGTGCTGAAGGTGTGAGTAATCTTCTTGTACTTCATACCCAAAATCTTTATAAATAACCACCAATTTTGCTAAAACTATGGCACG
>DATDUF010000075.1:0-2354 GCA_035290485.1 Candidatus Nanoarchaeia archaeon | reverse complement strand
TTTATTTACTGTTCTCTTAGATCAATTAACTAAATTTTACATTGCATCAAAAATGCCAGAATGGAAGCTGGGATTTCTATTGATCCATTTTGTTGATAATACAGGAGCTGGATTCGGAATCTTGAAAGGGCAGATGGCTATTCTAGCCATAATTTCTGCGGTTGTGGCTATGGGCGTAATCTATTTTTATCATAAGATTCCGAAAGAGAAAATTACTCAGGCCTTATTTGGACTATTTTTAGGGGGAGTAACAGGAAATCTGATTGATCGAATCCTAAGACAGTATGTGGTTGATTTTATTGACGTCGGCTTTTGGCCGGTGTTTAATATTGCAGATATGGCAATTTCTGTATCCGTGATTGGATTGGTGCTGTATTTTTGGAAGAAGTAAGAAAAAAATTAATTAAAAACTTAATTTACGCATTCATGCTTCTTGTAGCCTTTGTTTAAGGCTTCTTCGCGGGAAGCAAACCATACCCTGCGGTCTTTCTGGATTTTCTTAGCCCAGTCGCACTTAGGCTCGTGATAAACATTACTGCGTTTGCTGGCCACATATTTACCAGGAGTGAATTTTGCTTTTGCAGGAACAGCTGCTTCTTTTGCTTCCACTTCAGCTGCTGCTTTAGGTTCAACTTTTGCACTCACTTTCTGGGGAGGAGCGGAAGTCATCGGTTCCGGACCACATTGGCAAGTTCCACAGCAAGTACCGCATTCTTCTCCACACTTTTCCCCGCATTTTACTTCGCAACTTTTTTGAGAGCGATGGGGGATGCTGGTCAGTAATCCTAAAGCTGCTCCAAGTAGCAAAATTAGATACAAGGAATGATAATGGACCCAGATGGCCAGGATGTTTACGGTGTACAAGAGAAAGACAAAGAATAAAGCTCTGTCTCCAGACTTGTTATAGGTTGCTAACCCTACTACGGAAATTAATAATAACCCTATTAAACCGGCTAATTCCAACATGGCAAACTTGCCGCTTTTCATAACTATCAAACGCACTAAACCGAATAAAAGAACTAACAACAAAAAACTTTGAAATAGTAATTTACCTACTGTTTTAGATTTCATGGCTTGTTTCTATAAGGCTGCTTTAAATAATTTTCTATTTGAGAGTAGTGATATCATTTTCTGATTTGCCAAAGTCGTCTTGGCCATGAGTTAGATCGGTTTCTGTTCTGCCATTCGAGAAAACCGAACAATAAATCCTAGCTTACGTCTAGATGTTTCTAACTCATCTTAAGGCCTAGACGACGACTTTGGCTTTAGAATTCTTCTTCCAGATTCTTCAGGTATCCTTTCTTTTTCAAGAAGGAAACTTCTGCTTTACCTTGATACTTATGGACAATATCTCCTTTTTCATGTCCGCCTAATTCCCAGGGTTCAACAATAACAACATCGTTTTCTCGTACCCAGAGATTTCTTCTCAATCGACCGGGAATCCGGCAGATACGTTCTTTTCCATCCAGACAGAGAACTTTCATGCGGCTGCCGCCTAATCTTTGTTGTACAATGCCCAGCACTTCGTTTCGCTGCGGCAAACGTACGCGGATTACCTGCATTTCTTCATCGGGATGATCAGCCATAATATCTTATTCTGACGGGTATTTATAAACATTTGTCATGAAAGCGGATAAAACAGAGCCGGAAAGCAAAGATTCAAGCACGGAAAAACATTTAAAGAATTAACTTCCTGAAATCACTTAAAAAGAGAGGTGTGTTTGCATGGCTAAAAGAGTAGAATCTCCGTCGTCTATTAATACCTTCAAGCAGTGCCAAAGAAAATATTATTTTCAATATATCGAAAAACTTCCTACTTCTCCCAGCGTACATACGGTGCGAGGGAATATTGCTCACTCCTGTCTGGAACATTTTTATGATGTTGATGTCAGTTCTTATACTCAAGAAAATTATAAACAAAAATCGCGTGAAGCTCTACAGAAACTTCTTCTTCATCATTGGAAAGCAAAAGCAGAGGAGTTGCAGATCTTGCAACTTACTCAGGATCAACTACGGTTTTACTTTGAAGAGACCATGTTGATGCTCATAAATTGGGGCAATCAGTTTTTTGAAAAGTTGGAAGAAACTATGAAGAAGAAGCAGATCTCCTTGCAAGAAGCATTTACGTATCTTACCCCGGTGCGAGAGATGCAATATGTTTCAGATAATTATTCCGTACGCGGATTTATTGATGCCATCCAGCACGTAGAAGATGAAGTGCACATCATTGACTACAAAACCAATGCCAGCCTGGAAGTTAAAGATAGTATCCGACTGCAGCTAGCCATTTACAGCCTCTTGTACTTTGAGAAACATGGCAAATTACCGTCTAAAGCCGGAATTTTCTTTTTGCG
>DATDUF010000074.1:0-9184 GCA_035290485.1 Candidatus Nanoarchaeia archaeon | reverse complement strand
ACTTTGACAGAAGCCTTGGATGCGGTGAAGTTAGCGTATAATAATGGCTGGAAGGTTATGGTCAGCCATCGCAGCGGAGAAACAGAAGATACTTTCATTGCTGATCTGGCGGTAGCTATTGGCTGTGGGATGATTAAAGCTGGCGCTCCTTGCCGTGGAGAAAGGATTGCTAAATATAATCGCTTATTGAGAATTGAGGAAGTTTTGAGGAAATGATTTCGCTATGTTTTTATACTAAATTATTCTTTATGCTGAAATGCCTTTAGAAATTCATTTGACAGAAGGACCTTGCGTGATGGGTTTAGATAAAGATAGAGTTTCATTGTATGTTGGTTATTGTTATCGTGAGGCTGAAGAGGGAGAGCCTCTTGTATGGCGTGTTATTGAAGGTAAGAAGTCAGGAACAGTAAGTTCTTATAAACTTCATATTGGTAAACATGGCAGTCCTCTAGAAGAAGCAGAAGTTACAAGATTCGAATACACTAAAGAGAACACCATAGTTCATTTTACATTAGAAAATCTTTCTGGAACATTATCTCTCTCTAATACTTCTGATTTAGGCCGGTACGTCCACGGAACTATCGATGAAGAACTTGAACACGCTTACAATTGCTTTGGAAAGGAAGATTATCTGCTTGATCATTAATTCCAAATACTTTTTTAAATCGCTCTTCCTTTCACCTGTATATGGGGCAAGATTCATTTTTACAACTGTGCAGACAGCAGTATGGAGTTTCACATGAACAAATTTTTCTTTCTGCACTTTCGTTTTCAGAGAAATATCTTGGACAGGTTAAGCGGCTTGCTGGCGATTCTTTCTTTGAACATAATATTCGGGTAGCGGAGATACTGGCTGATAGTAAAGTTTCACCGGAAGTGGTGATCGCGGGTTTATTGCATGGGGTAACTAAGCATGCTTTAGAGAAAGAAATAGAGGATGCTTTTGGGAAGGAGATTTTGCTGTTGTTGAAGGGCGTAGAAGAAATTAAATTAGTTAAATCCAAGAATCCGCAGCTAGAAGCAGAAGCCTTGCGCAGGATCTTGCTGACTACCTTTAGAGATGTGCGAGTTATTTTTGTTAAACTGGCTACTAAACTTGATAATTTGCGAACTATTCAAGTTCTTATTCCAGCTGATCAAAGGCGCATTGCCGAGGAAGTTTTAGAAGTGTATGCACCTTTAGCTAATCGCTTAGGTCTGGAGAAAATAAAAAATCCGCTTGAGGATCTGGCACTGCAGATTTTAAATCCGGAAAAATATGTAGAAATAACTCAGTTCTTAGAGCAATCGAAGGAGCAGCGGGAAGCATTGGTGGTCGAAGTTATTGCTTTAGTGAAGCAGATCGCTACGGCTGGAGAAGTGGAAGTTCTCAAGATCAAAGGACGATCCAAACACATCTACAGTATTTACAAAAAAATGACCAATAGGAACGTTCCTTTGCGAGAGCAATATGATTTATCCGCCATCAGAGTTCTTGTTCCTGAGGTTAAGGATTGTTATACCTTGCTGGGATTGTTGCACGAAAAGTTTGAACAGGTTGAGGGAAGATTGAAAGATTACATTGCTACTCCCAAACCCAATTTTTATCGTTCTCTACATACGGCATTGAAGCTTCCTACTGGAAAGTTTGTGGAGATACAAATCAGGACTCCGGAGATGGACGAATTTGCTGAGGAAGGTCTGGCTGCACATTGGCGATATAAAGGACTTAAGTCGGATCAATTCTTTGAAAAGAAAATTGCCTGGCTCAAAGGAGTTTTAGATCTGCAAAAAGAAGGTAATCAGGAATTTTTGGAGATGGCCAAGGTTGATGTATTTGGCGATAATATTTATTGTTACACTCCTAAGGGAGCGGTAAAAGAATTACCGAAGAGCGGCACGATTTTAGATTTCGCTTTTTTAGTGCATGAAGAAGTAGGAAATCATGCGGTAGGCGGCAGAGTGAATGGAAAATTTGTTTCCTTGAAGCATGAATTATTTTCTGGTGATGTAGTGGAGATTTTGACTAATAAGAGTCAGCGTCCGCGACGAGACTGGCTGAAAGTAGTAAAATCTACTAGCGCAAGGCAGAAAATTCGTAAATCGTTGCGTGAACATGAAAAATTGCCAGCCTTACATTTCAAGCAGCTCAAACCGATAACCACGGAAGAGCAGGGCATCTTAGCCGAAGCACCTGATTTCGCCCAAGCGGTTTGTGTCTTAGCAAAATGCTGTTATCCTCTGCCTGGTGAAGAGATAGCTGGATTAGCTACCAAGAGAAGAATCATTTCTGTGCATCGAACGGATTGCCGAGCAGCTTTGAAGGAAGAAGAACGCTGGATTAAAGTAGAATGGAAGAATGGGTTTAACCAGAAAATTCAATTTTACGTTACTGCAGATGAGCGCAGCGGATTGCTGGCAGATTTATTGAATACTATTGCTAATACTGGTTTTGAAGTCAAGGAAGCGAAAGCCAAGATGGTCAGTCCAACCTTAGCGCAGTGTTCGTTTTTAGTTGTTCCACGTGATTTAGAACATTTGAAAGAATTAGTTAGAAGAATTCAGAAAGTACGCGGTTTGAAGAAAATATTTTTTGAGTAAGAATTGATAGATTTATTTTTTAGGCAATCTTCTTAATCATATCAACTACTCTAGAACTATAGCCCCATTCGTTGTCATACCAAGCTACTACCTTAAGAAATTTTCCGCTTACTACGGCAGTTAATTTTGAGTCATAGATAGCAGAATGAGCGTTATGAATAATGTCAGTAGAAACTAATTCATCTTCTGAATATTGTAAGATGCCTTTTAATTTTCCAGCTGCGGCTTTGCGGAATAAAGTGTTTATTTCCTCAGGGAGAACATCGCGCATGGTCTCGATAGTAAAATCAGTAACGCTGCCATCAGGTACGGGAACGCGGAAGGCTAAGCCTCGCACTTTTCCTCGTAGTTCAGGAATAGCTTCCACTGCGGCAATATCTGCGCCCGTGGAGGTAGGAATGATATTAATTCCTGCAGCTCTGGCACGGCGTAAATTTTTATCTGGGCCATCGACCATTTTCTGTGAAGAAGTGTAAGCATGCACAGTAGTAAAGAAACAACGTTTGATGCCAATGTTGTCTTGGATTACTTTTAGTACGGGAGCGACACAGTTGGTGGTACAGGATGCGTTAGATATAACATGATGTTTCTTTTTATCGTAAGTATGATCATTGACGCCCATGACTAAGGTTGCAGTATTAGTAGGGCAAACTTTTTCTGCTTCGCATTTGCAGGGGGCAGAGATCAGCACTTTTCTTGCTCCGGCCTCGAGATGGGCAGCAGCTTTGTAAGGATCAGTAAATCTTCCGGTGCTTTCCACTACCACATCAATCTTTAATTTTTTCCAAGGAAGTTTTGCCGGTTCTTTTTCGGCCAGAACTTGAATTTTCTTTTTTCCTACTAGAAGATG
The DNA here is from genome assembly GCA_035290485.1 of Candidatus Nanoarchaeia archaeon. Taxonomy (GTDB): domain Archaea; phylum Nanobdellota; class Nanobdellia; order Woesearchaeales; family GW2011-AR9; genus JACPIL01. The sequence continues at coordinate 5,754 of DATDUF010000074.1, read as the reverse complement.
GGTGTCATTATAACTTACATTTTCTGGGAAGACTCCATGCACAGAATCATATTTGAGAAGATGAGCCAGGGTTTTGTTATCAGTAAGATCATTTACGGCCACAATGTTGATTTTCTTGTCAGCCCAGGCAGCGCGAAGAACCATTCTGCCGATCCGGCCGAATCCATTTATTGCTACATTGATAGACATCATGCACCTTCTTGAATATAATAAGGAAGATTTTTGGGTTTATTAAGGTTGTGTTGTGGATTATTCTAATAATATCCTAAAATATATATAGAAATCTCCTTTTTCATAGTTGATGTCAGAACCAGAGCAAATTCCCAGTACCGAAAACTTTGTCTTTAAGCCCGCATTCATAGAAAGATATTCTGAATTAACAGATTGGGAAGAGTTCAAGAAGTATTCCTTGTCTTTTTTGCGAAGAAGCATCCGGGTCAATACTCTGCTGGGAACAGTAAAGGAAGTCAAGAAAAGTATTGAAAAAAAAGGCTGGAAATTAACTCCTATTCCCTGGTGTAAAGAAGGTTTCTGGATTGAGCATGATGAACGACGAGATGTCGGTAATCTACTGGAGTATCATATCGGGAAGATTTACGTGCAGGAAGCTGCTTCCATGATTCCGCCTTTAGTGCTGCAGCCCAAGCCAGGCGATCTGGTGCTAGATATGGCCGCTTCCCCGGGAAGTAAGACTACACAAATGGCAGCAATGATGAAGAATGAAGGGCTCATTGTAGCTAACGATTACAAAGGTGACAGATTACAATCTTTGGGAATCAATTTGCAGCGCAGCGTGACTACTAATTGCTTAATTACCCTGATGCGCGGCCAAGGAATTAAAGAGATGCAGTTTGACAAAATTTTACTAGATGCTCCTTGCTCCGGAACGGGAACCATTCGAAAGAGCTTGAAAACCATCAGCATCTGGAATGCGGGGATGATTACGAAGCTGGCGAGGGAACAGAAAGAGCTGATCGAGGTTGCTTTTGCTAATCTTAAATCAGGTGGAGAGATGGTCTATTCTACTTGTTCAGTCGAACCTGAAGAAAATGAAGGCGTGGTAAGTTACTTGCTGGAGAAACATGAAGATGCGGAAATTATTAAAGTGACTTTGCCGGGATTGAAATTAACTCCGCCGGTACTGGAATTCAAGAAAGACAAATATCATCCTGCCGTTAAAGATACGATCAGAATCTGGCCGCAGGACAATGATACGGAAGGATTCTTTGTTGCTAAGATAAGAAAGAAATGACCAAATATACTCTAACAACGTAATCTTTTAATACTTACATTCTTTCATAATTTGATGTTTGGCTTAGATAAATCAACCCTCGAAACTATAGAGAAACAGAGCTCCCGTTTCTACAAAATCCTGAAAAATTCTTTGAAGATTAAGAAGGAAAACATTCTGATCATCAGCGATTATGGTGTAGGAGAAAATAAAATGGCGGCCATGCTCGGATATGGCTACTATTTTGCGGCAAAAAAGAAAGGCTTGAATGTAAATATACTTTTTCAGGAACCAAAGAAAGGATTTATGTTTGCTGATAGCCATGTAGTTGAAGCAGTCACCCGCTTAGAAAAAAATAATATTGTGATTGTCACAGTTTCCAACAAACTAGGGCGTTTTGGCGAGGAAAAAAGTTTCCGTACTTTCTGTGCGGATCGAGAACATAGATTTCTTTCCGCTACCGGTCTAGGAGATGTCAGGCCCGACCATTTTGATTTATTTCTGGAAGCGATGAATGTCAATTATTCCCGGATGAAGAAACATGGTTTAGCGATCAAGAAACTCTGGGATAAAGCTACGGAAATCCGAGTGAAAACGGAAGCGGGAACAGACATAACTTTTGATGTTTCCGGCATGGAAGCGATTGCTAATATTGGTGAATATCATGAACTAGGAAAAGGCGGCAATATGCCCGCTGGGGAAGTGTATATTCCTCCTAAAGGTTTTGAAGGTGTGAATGGTAAAGTAGTCATTGACGGCAGCATGAAAACAGAAGATGGGGCAATTTTGTTAGAAAGTCCGGTAACCTTGTATATCGAAAAGGGCAAAGTGGTGAGGATGGAAGGAAATCAGGCGCATCTTCTGGAGCAGACTTTCCAGAGGTTTGAAGATCGGGCAAAATATCCGGAACGGATTAGGCTGGTCGGCGAGTTAGGAATCGGCATTAATCCTGGCGCGGTGTTGATAGGCTCGATGATCATGGATGAGAAAGTGCTAGGCACGGCACATATTGCGATTGGCAGCAATTATTGGTTTGGCGGAGAGATAAAAACTATTTATCATGGCGATCAGGTGTTTAAGAATCCTATATTTTATGTTGATGGAAAGAAGATGGAAATTTGAGTGGATTAAAACCAAACTCTTAAATATCTCTTTATCTTTTTTGTAATGATGAACTGGACTAAGCTGTTATATGTTCTGATGATTGTCTTACTGTATGTTCCTATGGTCTTTTTAGGAGCGAATGTATTTTTTCCCCAGTATACAGGGAATAATGCCTATTATCATGGCCCGTACATGGATTGTTATGCAAAGTATCCTTATCCTGCTGCGCCAGAGAAATTAACTTCTGCTCAGCAGACCGTACTGGATGAAAATCAGCGCAAGTGCAATGATGAACTCCAGAAAGCACAAGAAGAATTTGAACAAGCAAAGTTATCGTACGAAGGAAGAAAGTATGTTTTCATTTCCTTATTTAATTTAGTAATCTTATTGTTAGCATTATTCCTGCCTAAATTACAGGACAGCGTGACCATGGGATTATTTATGGGTAGTATTGCCGCAACCTTTGGTGGAACTATTCGCTATTTTGATACTAGAAGTAAAATCGGATTTATGATTTTAGTAATCACTTTCTTTGCAGTGTTATATTTTATCAACAGAAAGAAAGAGAATTTCTTAGACTGGGGCAAAGGAAGGAAGTGAGGTTTTAAATCTTTAATTTCTTTTATCGCTCTTTAATCTTTCCTTCCACTAAATTAACGATCTTAGAAGGTCGGCCTTTCTTTTCGCCTTCGTATAGAATAAAGTCTACGCCATCTTCGATAGATTCATCTAAATCTTCTAAGGAGGTCATAAATGGCTTTCCGGCAAGATTGGCGGAAGTGGTAACGATAGGTATCCCCAGTTGCTGCACTATTTCGCTGAACCAGTGATCCGGTATGCGCACGCCGATATTTTCAGTATTGTTGTTGACGTTTTTAGCAATAGCATTTTTTTTTTTTAATTTAAGGATAAGTGTGTATGGTCCAGGCAATTTATTCAGCCACTCCTTTGCTTCTGTACTTACAATACAATTTTCGACAATCCATTCTTTTGAAGGAGCGATGATCGAGAAGGGATTACTAGGGCGCCGCTTAAGTTCTCTGACTTTTTCTACGGCAGTTTCATCAAGCGCATTGCAGCCAATCCCGTAAATAGTATCAGTTGGGTAGATAAAAATAGCACCTTCTCTAATCTGCTCCGCTACTTCGGGAAAGTCTTTTTGCAGTTTTATCTTAGTAGAAGCTGGCATAATAGTAATAAATCTGAATTTTATTTATATTTTTTGTCAGAATTCACAATTAAAATTGAGAAAGAAAAATGCGGCCGGGTGAGGGCCGCAAGGGTGGCGAGGTGTGATGGATCTAAGAAATAGCGTAATAATAGTCAAAATCATCTATGAATGTCTGCTTATTATGCTTACTTACGGGTTCTTCATACTTTTCCATAAGGTACATTATTCGTTCTCTGATGTTATTCATTGTAACCAACCTCCGCTTAATTGATAATCAAATGTGTCTTCTTTCGACATAATCGTTCGTTGCGTCAATTCCTGCACTTGCCTGTGAAATATTCGTTGTATTGTTTTAGTGGTTAAGTCAACCATGGGCATCACCTCAATTTTATGAAATCTTAAGAATTCTGCATGTTTATATACTCTAGCCGGGGTTGTCCAGTGCGGGAGTGGCTCGGCTAATAAGACTTTCTTGTAGAAAATTTTTGAGAATTAAGTGGTATTGATGTTTGTCCAGTGGCTTGGAAAAAGAGTTAAGAAATTAAGATTTACGCTACCAAAATGCCGTTCAAAGCAGCTTCTTGGCCCGGGCGGGAAGTGATCTTGACTTTTCCCATCTTGGTCTCAACGATAGCTCCTTTAGTAATGATGTTTCGTCTCACCAGGTGAGGGTTAGCAGGGTTTCCTACTACGTTTAGAATTTCAGTTTTAGTGGCTTTTCCTTTTTTATCGCAAACGTTAACATGACTGGCAGCCAGCATGGAATATTTTACTTCTCCGCCGCGTACGCGAGTAGATTTAACTTTTGTTTCTGGACTTAATTTGGTATTTGCCTGGAATCCAGCTAATTCTTGCAGCTTTTTACCTCTAGTAAAGTGGTATCTGCCGCCGGATGCTTTTCGTTTGGATCTGTCTGTTGATCGTGCCATGTTAAGCTTAAATTAGGGGGTGGTTTTTAAATATTTTGGTTATTGGTTAGGGTTTTTATTTGTTTTTAGGTTTTTCAAGCTCTTCTTTGGGCTTTAGATGCTGATAATTTTCGGCGATGATCTGACTCAGATTTCTCTTAGTTACGCCTACATCAGCCATGAAATAGTGTAAAGGCGGATCAAATGGTTCGCCATTCTTGAGGTATTGGCCCTCTAAGGAACAATATAAGCCGCCTTCTTTTTCTTCGATTTGAGCATATTCTGATTGAAAAGTGATCTCTCCTTCTACAAAGAAATGATGATTATATATTTTGAAGATGCTCATTTCTTTTTCCCATTAAATATCTTTTCTTTCAGTTTCCCTTTGCCATTCCAATCTAGGGCATATTCCATCACTTCTTCTATAGTTTCGACGGGAATGATTTTGACTTTGCCGATTTTATCTTCGTCAATGACGATGTCCTGCAGATTAGATTTTGGAACAATCACGGTTTTGATTCCGGCATCAATGGCTGCTTCTACTTTGGAAGAAACGCCGCCTACTGGAAGAACTTCTCCTCTGACTGATAATGAGCCAGTCATGGCTACTTCTTGTTTGATAGGAATTTCTTTAAGGGCAGAGATGATGGCCGTAGCCACGGCAATGGAAGCTGAATCTCCTTCTACTCCTTCATGAGTTTGCAGAAATTGCACGAAAATATCTTTCGTTTCTTTAATGTCTTCTCCGAAGTATTTCTGGATAATAGCAGAGACGTTCTTGACGGCTTCTTTGGCAATTTCGCCTAATTTTCCAGTGGCAATAATTTCTGCTTTCTTACCGCCAGGAGTTACTTCTGCTTCGATCGGTAATAAAATTCCTGAATATGCTGTTCCGCCGCCGATAACTGCTAATCCGTTTACTCTTCCGATCTTTGCACCGGAAGTCATAATCACCTCGTATTCTTTCTTGCGTTCAATATACTGGTCAGCTATTTGCTGTTCTAATGGACGAGCTAACACTTTTGCTTTCTTGACATGTTCCTTGGTGACTAATTCTGCACCTTCTTCTTTAGCCAAGTCGCCGGCAGCTCGGACTAATCCGCCTAGGCCGCGGAGATGCAAGGTAAGATGCGCTTTGCGATTAGCTCTTCGGCGTGCTTCTTCTACAATAGCCTTGAGAGCAGAGAGATCGAAATGAGGAATTTTTCCGTCTTCTTTTTTAATCTCTTGAGCTACAAAGCGAGCAATCTTAGTGCGATTTTCTTTAGTATCGGGCATGGTTTCATTCATGTATACTTCATACCCATAACCGCGGATTCTGGAACGCAAAGCGGGATGCA
>DATDUF010000073.1:0-21173 GCA_035290485.1 Candidatus Nanoarchaeia archaeon | reverse complement strand
TCGTTGCCTGACTACGATGTATCCTTGTTTGGCTTTGTAGCCTAAAGAACGTGCTCGATCCAAGCGAGTAGGATGTTCTATTTTGGTAGTAGCCGTTTCCTGTTTCCAGGCTAGAAGTCTTTCTCTCCATAATTGGCTATTCTCTCGTGGCTTTCTCCAAGCCTCACGTACGTATTTGTATAACGACATTGTATTTTGCCTCCATTGGTTTGTTTTATTTTTCGTAATTCACATGACGCAGATGCGACTGGGGACGCACTCGAAGTGACAACGATCACTTCGGTGTGCCGATAAAGTCGTTGCTTTATCCAGCACGCCGTCCGGGCTGTCGCATAGGGCAAACGTAGCACACAATAAGACAACGATCTTATTGGTGCACAGATGGGATATTCTTCCCATCTCGTGTTTGACCGTCTGCCGTCATGATGTGAATCTGTTGCTAATGAACAAATTCTCGTCCACAAGAAATATGAAAACTATCATATTTCTGTGCAGAAATGAAGTAGTTTCTTCATTTCCCGCATCTTCAGGTAAGCAACTACCCACATTGATGGTTTATATGTGGTTTGAGCTGTGCTTTAAAAAGATTTCTCAGAAAACTCTACCCAAAATTTATCGTCCCATTAGCAATCAGCATCAGCAGCCATCCCAGCCACACCAGCAGCAAACCCATCAGCAGTCTCATATACGGTTTATTTTTCTGTTTCCAGGTGTTGATCTTATGCAATTTCATGCCGCCCATGACCAGCAGCAAGATCAATAACAGCGGGAAAACAAAGATAATGTTGTACAAGATCAGCAATAAGAAAGCAGTAAAATCAAAATATTGTGAAAGCAAAGTAATGATCGCCAGATAAGGCGCTCCAGTACAGGGAAGTTCTACAGCGGAAACAAATGCACCCAGTAACATCACTCCGGGGATAGTAGTACGATTAGTCATGGAATGAAGTCTCTTTACAAATTTTCCCGGAATAGCTAACGAGAACCATCGTCCATACCAGAAGAAATCTTTTATCTCTAAAATACCGGCAAAGACAATCAATGTCCCTACGGTGATGGAAACATATTCCGTCACCCATAGCGGGATAGTGGAAAGGAAATACAACAATCCTAAGCCTGCCAGCAAGTATACAACAAAGACGGAAAAAACATACAAGCTTCCTAAGAGCAACATTCTGCTGGTAGATTGTTTTCCCGCCAGCATTACTGAGATCATCAGAATCAGTACGCCGATCGCGCAAGGATTAATGGAATCAATTGCCGCCGTGGTAATTACCGTCAGTAAAGTTGGTAAAGTTGCTTCAACCGCCATGTGCTTCACCCTTTTTTATTGCTGCTTTATAACTAGTGCAAATCTTTTCCGTCTTTTCTTTTTCTTGATCAAATTCGATGATGATGCAATCGCCCGGCGGAACATTGGAGTAAGGAGATAAAACGTATTCGGGATAATTTTCAATTTTCTCTTGTGTATACTTCCAGTTACCTCTCTCATCTGGATTGGCTATCTTATAAACAAAGACCTGGACTTTGCCCGGCTGGCCTTGGCAGAGGTCTCCGTCGTGTACTACGACGCTTCCGGCATTAGTTGGAACAACTGCTTCTTCTTCCGCTAAGCTGCCACCTACCACTCTAAAAAAATTCCCCAGCGTAATATCTTTTTGGTCCATCACCACTCCCTCTAGATGGATGCGGAAATCATTATGGTCGTGAAATACCGGAGTTCCTACCCGATTTGACAGGCCTTGCGGATCTACTAAATTTAATTTCTGTCCGCAATTCCAGATTTCAAAATCAGCGTGCCAATGCACCGGTCCTTTGCTGAGCGAAACCTGATTCAGATAAATGGTCGTACCGGCTGCATACAAGGTTGCAGCAATAATGGGAATGATCATCAAACAAAAAAGCATGCGCTTATGATTATGCGTTTTTCGTTTAGAAATGATCGCTAATATCACCAGTGCTGTCACCAAGATGCTGGTAATCATGATTACCGACATAACCTGAGTCTTTAGTTTAACTCCGTCATCAAGTAATTCATTGTCGGGCAGCTCATGAGCGGCAACCCAAGAAGTGAATAGTACTACAATTATCAGAACCAATACGAATTTTTTACTAATCACCTTTTTTCAGCTAGAGAGAAGATAAAATCGTATAAAAACCTTCCTAAATCCATCGTCTCTTCCTGAAATAAAACAGCAGAAAAATAACAATGGTCAACATGCCGGTCATTACCGCATAATATCCGTGCTTCCAGCCCAGAGCGGGCATGAAATCAAAGTTCATTCCATATACGCCGGTAATGAAAGTTAAAGGGATAAAAATTGTTCCGATAATCGTTAACACTTTCATGATCTCATTAGTCTTGTTGCTCAGGCTGAACAGGTATACTTCCATCATTCCGGCAAGCAGGTCGCGAAAGGTTTCGATGGTATCCATGATCTGGATGGTATGATCGTAGACGTCCCGCAGATAAATAGTTGTGGTTTTCTTGAGAAGCGCTGATTCTGAGCGGATCATCCCGCTCACTACTTCCCGTAACGGCCAGACCGAACGCTGCAGAGAGATAGTCTGCCGCTTAAGATGATGCATCATCTTGATCGTTTCGGCCGTAGGCCTGTTGATGGTTTCTTCTACATCTTCAATCTGTTCCTCAAGCTTTTCCAAAACCGCAAAATAATGATCTACGATCGCATCAATTAACGAATAGGCTAAATAATCCGGGCCTCGTTTCCGTAACTTGCCCTTATTTTCCCTGATTCTTTTTCGGATTGGGTCAAAGATATCTCCTTCACTCTCCTGGAAAGAGATGACAAAATTCTTACCGATGATAATACTGATCTGCTCCGTGACTACTTCCTTTTTCTCGTAGGTAATCATTTTAAGGATAATAAAAATATGATCTTCAAAGGTTTCGATCTTGGGCCGCTGCTCATTATTCATTATATCTTCGAGGAGAAGGTAATGGAATCCGAAATGCTTTCCGATATCTTTTATGATGCCGGGGTCGTGAATGCCGTCGATATTGATCCAAGTGATGCTTTTCTTTTTACGGAAAGGAAAACATTCCTCCACGCTTTTAGCGATCTTTTCTTCAAATTTAGTTTCGTTATAGTCGAGAATAGAAATCTTGGGCGTATGCTTCTTGCCTTCTCCGATATGCATCAACGTTCCCGGGGGAAGACCTGCTTTTTCCGACCTGGCAGAAGTGACCATGTTTTGTTCGCTTGAGTGAGGTTATATAATGATTTCTATGGCCAAGTAGGGGATTAGAGGGGTAGAAATATTAAAAAAGACCAAAACAATACTTCTTAAAAAAGATGGTCTCTCCCTTTATCATGATTCTGGCGGCGCTGCTGCTGGCTTTTACTATTTCGGAAGTCTTGAAAAAATTGTTTGGAATTCCCCGAGTGGTCGGTCAGGTCGGAGCCGGTCTTATCTTAAGTATAACTGTTTTCAAATCGTTATTATTTAACCAAGAAAACCTTGATATTCTTTCCTTTCTAGCTAATTTTGGGATTATTTTGATGTTTTATTATGTGGGGCTAGAAATAAATTTCAAAGTATTCACCGGCAATATAAAGAGATCTATCTTGATCTCCCTTGTAAATACCACTCTTCCTTTGATCGTGGGCTTTGCAGTGATGAAGTATGTTTTTGATTTCAATACCCTCATAAGCTTAATTATAGGTATTGCTTTATCTGTAAGCGCCCAATCAGTTTCCCTTGGTTTTTTAGAAGAATTAAAATTGGTGAGATCAAAACTAGGGGGAATTATCATTAGCGCCGGCGCGGTTGATGACATCATAGAATTAATATTAGTAAGTATCCTGCTTTCCTTCTTCCAGCTTACCATCACTGCTGTGCCGCACACCAACTTACTCTTGGGCCTGTTCTTATTTGTGGTTACAATATTGGTGGCTAGAATCTGGTTTATTCCTTATACTTTGAAGTTTTTCGATCGGGAGAAATCAAGCACGGCACGCTTTACTGGCTCCTTACTGATAGTTTTGCTGATTGCGTCAATATCAGAACTCTTTGGGATGGGATTTCTTATCGGAGCCATGATTGCTGGTATGATTGTGCGGCAGACTATCTTCAAAGATGTACATATTCCTGACTGGGAAGAACATGACATCGCTAGATCCATTCATATCATTGCCTTCGGTTTTTTAGTTCCGCTCTTTTATGTCTGGGTAGGAATAAACACGGATATTACCAGTATCGGAGCCAATCTCTTCTTTGTAATTATTCTTATTCTTATTGCTTTATTTGGAACCGTCGGAGGAAGTACACTCGCAGTAATGCTTAGCGGTGGAAGTTTTCGTGAAGGGATGATGATTGGTTTGGGCCTTACCCCAAAAGGAGATATCGAATTAGCTATCGCCACGCTTGCCTTAACGGCAGGGATCATTACTCCGGCTATTTTCACCGCTTTAGTAGTGATGGCCTTGTTTACCACTCTTATTTCTCCGCTGGCGTTTAAGTATTTAGTAACTAACTCTAAGAGCAAAATTGCTTAATTAAAACCTCTAATTCCAAAACTTTAAATAATGGAAGTCCTTAGTAAGATAAGAGGTGGATGACATGGAAATTACTCCGGCAATAAAATCTGAATTTCTTTCCTTTGATTCTGAACAAGCGGTTTCAGAAATGATCGGTCAGCTGCGCAAGTTTGATCAGCGCCATGGCTTGATTTTTAAAAAAGACAAATATCTAGGCATTATCGAAAAAAAAGGCTTATTACGTTCTCGCTTAGACGTTTCAAAAGCAAAAATAAACAACTTTGTTCATCGCACGCCTTTAGTAAACGAACATGCTGATGTCATCGAGACTGCGTATGCTTTATTTCAGGCTGACAGCGATTTTGTCCCGGTTGAAAGCAATAAAAAAATTGTCGGCGTACTTTCTGCTTTAGATTTAGCTGCTTTAGCGGTTGCACTTCCGGAAACGAAAGAATTTGTCATTGCCGATGTAAAATTAGTAAAAGGCGAAAAGCTGGAACCAAATGATCCGGTAAGTAAAGCAACCGAAGTAATGCACAAAGCCAGGGTAGACCAAGTTCCAGTCTTTGAAGGAAAAAAATTGTATGGCATTGTCAGCTTCCGTGATATCTTGCAAAAATATTTAGCCTGGGTCCCTGATCGTGAAAACTCCACTAAATTTACTAAAATGGCTAATTCCAGAAGTGCAGAAGCAGATCGTCCTAATCTATCCATGCTGCCGGTTAAATCTTTCAGCACCAACCAAAATATGGTTACCGTGAGCAAAAAGGCTAGCTTGTTAGAAGCAGTAAAACTCATGGCTAAGGATCATGTTTCCAGCGCCATTGTTATGGACGGCGAGAAGTTTGAAGGGTTGCTAACTATAAAAAATATTATGCGAGTAGTAGGAAGCTTAAAAATTCCGGAAAATTTTAACATCCGCTTTGTGGGCTTGAATGACGTCGGTTTATTAGCACATCAAAAAGAAGCAGTGCAGAAGATCGCTTCCAATGAAGCCTTCAAATTGCAGCGGGCTATCCAGGATGATTTTTCTCTGGTGGTGCATCTTAAAGATCATACTAAGAGCGGCCGAGAAAGGAAATATTCCATTTCTCTGCACGTCGATGCTCCCGGGCAAACTTTTACGGTAAACGAATTTGATTGGCGTGTTGAAGATGCACTGCACCAGAGCTTTGACAACGCTCAGAATGTGTTGAAACGAAGGTTGCGTGGGGAGAAGAGCAGGAAGAAAGTATTTTGATTTGAATATGGTAAAAAAAGAAAAAAAACGAGGCGTATGGTTAACTATTTGGTTAACATTTATGTTAATTGGAAACCTCTTTATTGCATTAATTTACCTTCTTTTAAGTAAAACAGTAGTGGCACCAGCTTATCCAAATGTTGCCCTGTGGGTTTGGTATATGTACGGTTTGTTAACATTGGCAAATTTTGTTTTTGTTATATTTTTGTTTATGTGGAAGAAATGGCCATTCTTTGCTTTATGCGGCATGGCAATGGTTGCGTTTATATTGAATTTAGTAATTGGCTTAGGTATCCTTGATTCAATTCTTGGATTTTTAGGTCCATTAATTCTATATTTATCTATGAAATCTAGGTGGGATTTGTTTGAATGATTATTTTTTTGAAAGGGATAAACTTTAGTTTTTTTTCATAAACACTTAGATTAATTTAAGATAAAAATAAATTTCAGAACTACTTCTTCTTAACTTTCTTCTTCATCATCTTTTCACGGAACTTAATGGCATTTTTCTCAGAAACAAATCGATACAATTGCCCATCCAGTTCCATTTCAATCACTTCATCAGTATCCATTAAAGGCTTGCCGGTAAGAGCATCTTTTCCTAACTGTCCGATGCCAGCTGCTCCTTCCATCACTCCTTCTTCCCAGGGGGCAATCTCATCATCTTCTTCTAACTTTTTTCTGCCTTCTTCAGTATAGACGTCTTCATCTTCATCGCCCATAGTCATGGCTAACTCATGTTCTTCTGATGTTTCTTCTTCTAGAATGCCTTGCTCTTCAGCAGGATACACATCATCTTCTTCTTTTGCATGAATAGTAGGATCTATGTCAACTTCAATTGGTTTCTTTACTTTTGAACCATTTCGAGGCGAAGCAATCTTAGTTTTTTTCTTAGCTGCTTTTGGAGCTACTTTTTTAACTGCTTTCTTTGCTGCTGCTTTCTTAGCCATACCCGGAAATAGAATTTTAGGATTTAAAAGAGTTGTGGTTTAAGCTACAACCAGATCAGGAAATAAAGTTTCCTTCCTCTAAATGTTTTTAAAATAGCTCAGTCTTCGGTTCAGAATGGGAAAAATCATCAGTTTCACCGGCGCTTCCGGCTCGGGAAAAAGCACCATCGCCCAAGCCTTAGGATTTCCTTTTGTACGTAGTTCTACTACCCGTCCTCCTCGACCTTCTGATAATCCGGGAGAATATGAATATATGGAACAGGAAGATTTCCATCACGAGGAAGAAGCCTGGAATTCTTTTATCTGGGTCACCACCTATGGGAAAAATTATTACGGCACTAAATATGAACCGGTTGATCGTGCCTTGGCTTCGAAAGAAAATTCGGTCATCCTTCTAGTGCCTGAAGTCTTGCCCATGCTTCTCAGTTATGTCGGAAGAGAAAAGGTTCTCCCTTTTTACATCCGCACTCCCGAAGAAGCTATCTTGCGTTCAAGACTGGAAAAGCGCGGGGAAGCCGCTGAGAACATTGAATGGCGTCTTAAAGAAAGCAAAGACGGGGATGCTCGAGCAGAAAAATCGAATATCTCTTATATTTTTATCACCAACAACGGCACGATAGAAGAGGCCGTGGCTCAGGTTAGGAAGTATTTAATGTAAATCATTATTTTATTACTTTATAGTTACTAATTAAGCAAAATTTATATATTTTAGTCTATTTTTAACGTAAAATGAGAAAAAACAATATCCAGAATCAATTTAGGATTAAAATAGGTGAAGTAGCCTACACTGCAAACCAGATCCGTAATATGTTAGCGGAACTAGGAATCGCTGTCGATTCCAAACGCATCCTAAACTATGTTAAGGATAATGATCTTTCAGTTAAATTGGAACAGTTCGATATAAAGCCAATAGGTCCCTCCAGTACTAAATACTGGATACCAAAATCAAAATTAGTTTCCATCATCGAAGGGATGAATATTCCTGCTTCCGTATCGAATCTAGAAGATGCTGCCTATAAATTAAAATATCAGCTGTAAACGAAATAGTCTCCTTTCCAAACCACCACCAAAACCTTATAAATAATTCTCATTCTGTATCGCTTCATGGAAGAAGAATTTCAACCGCAACCGGCAGGACCGCCAAAGGAGATCAAGCGTATTAATGATACTACTTGGGAGCTTCCAGTTTCATATCGCAAAGGAATGCGCGTTCCGGCTCGAATTATTGCCAGCGCTGAATTAATGCAAAACATGGACGCGGGCGTTTTTAATCAGATTGCTAACGTCGCAACTTTACCGGGCTTACAACGCTATGCGTACTGCATGCCAGATGGCCACTGGGGTTATGGATTTCCCATCGGCGGTGTAGCTGCTTTTGATCCTAAAGAGGGCGGAGTTATTTCACCGGGCGGTATCGGCTTCGATATCAACTGCGGGATGCGTTTAGTGACTACTAATCTTACTATTGACGAAGTTAAACCAAAAATCAAGCAATTAGTAGACGAACTCTACAAAGCTGTTCCCGCTGGAGTTGGCTGTAAAGGCTTTGTCAAAGTAAGCAAAGAAGAATTCAAAGAAGTCATGCGCGATGGCGCGCAATGGTGCCTGAAAAAAGGCTATGCTTGGCCGTCTGATATTGACCATATCGAGAGTCAAGGAAAAATTCCTCAGGCCAATCCGGCTAAAGTTTCAGACAAAGCTACCAAGCGCGGATTTGATCAGCTCGGGACGTTAGGTTCAGGAAATCATTATTTGGAAATTCAGGAAGTCAAGGCAGAAAATATCTACGACAAAAATGCTGCTAAAATTATGGGCATCACTAAGCCCGGACAAATTGTGATCATGGTGCACTGTGGGAGCCGCGGCTTTGGCCATCAGATCGGTACTGATTACTTAAAATTATTTTTAGAAGTCATGCCAAAATATGGCATTGAAATTCTGGACAAAGAATTAGCCTGCGCACCTTTCAATTCTCCCGAAGGGCAGGATTACTATCAAGCTATGGCCTGCGCTGCCAACATGGCTTTTGCTAATCGTCAAGTTATCACTCACCAAATCAGAAAAGTCTTCAGCCAAGTCTTCAGCCGCACCGCAGAAGAAATGGAAATGAATCTAGTATATGACGTGGCTCACAATATTGCCAAATTAGAAAAACACAAAATCAATGGCAAAGAAAAAGAATTACTGGTGCACAGAAAAGGCGCAACTCGCGCTTTCGGCCCATCCAGATCCTCAGAATTACCAAAGAAATATGCTAAAATCGGACAGCCTATTATTCTCGGCGGGAGCATGGAAACCGGATCCTACTTATTGCTGGGAACAGACGGAGCAGATGAAACTTTTGCTTCTACCGCTCACGGAGCAGGCCGTACCATGAGCCGAGCCCAAGCCAAGCGCGAGATTCGCGGCGACAAATTGCAGCAAGACATGGAAAAGAAGGGCATTTATGTTCATGCCGTAACTATGGCTGGTCTGGCCGAAGAAGCCGGCGCAGCGTATAAAGATATTGATGTCGTGGTCGATACACTTGATAAATCAGGAATTACCAAACCTGTGGTAGCCTTAAAACCGATTGGTAATGTAAAAGGATAGGTTTTTATTCTCCTTCGTTTTCATATGAAGGTTAGATGTCTGCCACTATCTTAATTCTTGAATTTCTAATCTTTTCTATTATAGGCTGGATTCTTGACTCTGCGTACCGAAGCATAGATGAAAAGAGGTGGGTCAATGCCGGTTACTTTAAAGGACCGGTTTGCCCGATTTATGGGTTTGGTGGATTAGTTCTTATTTTTCTCTTCAAGATTCTAGATTTTTTATCTCCAGTAGTACAGATCATCATTGCCGCCTTGATGATGGTGGCAGGAGAATATGTAGGCGGCATTTTCACAGAAAGAATCTTGAAATTAAAACTGTGGGACTATTCTGCTTCAAGATTCCATCTTCATGGTTATATTCATCCGCTTCATTCTTTCTATTGGCTGGTGCTTACTATTTTTTTTTATTTTGTTCTTTTTCCATTAGTTATCTTCTTCGAGCTATGGATAATGGTCCCTGAATATCTAGAAGTTCCTTTTTTGGCTTTATTTGTTATAAGTGCGCTATGGTTGACCATTCGCAAAATGCCAATCCAATTCTTTGAAATCCATGGAAAAATGATGAACCTCACTTTAGAAAAATACAAAGAGTTATATGCCACACTTCTAAAAATGTACAAGTCTCCATCTCTTCATCTTAAGAAAAAATTAAAATTCATCCTGCAGAAGCAGTTGAAAAACACCAATGCTACTCTGAGAAGGGGCAATAAATGATTTTCTATTCCTGAATGAAGACAAACTCTTTTAAAGTTTCATGATCTTGATTTTAACCTCTTCTAAAATTCTCATACAAAGTTTTCAAGCAAATCATTAAGAATAATCGCCTATTTTCCATATTCTATGGTTAAAAATGAAATAATTTCCTCGCTGCAAAAATTAACCAACCACCAATTCATAGAAATAACTCCGCGAGGAGATGCTGCTATCACTGCTGCTCTTTCTACTATTCTTAAAGACAAAATAATTCTTATCCCGGAAGAAGGCGGCTGGCTAAGTTATCCTAAAATTCCTAAGAAGTTAGGCCTTCAGGTAATGGAAGTGAAATGCGATGATGCTACCCTAAATCTTGCTGACTTGGAAAAAAAATTAACTGAAAATTCCTGTGGTGCAATTTTGTATCAAAATCCCGGCGGTTATTTCGCTGAACAGCCTATGAAAGAAATTTTTAAAGTATGTAAAAAAAATGATTGTTTAGTGATCATGGATGTTTCCGGTTCTATCGGCACCAAATTGTGCGACGGAAATTACGCTGACTTCCTGGTCGGAAGCTTTGGAGAATGGAAATTAGTGGAAGCAAAAGTGGGCGGTTTTATTTCCACGCAGAAAAAAGAATTATTTGAAAATGCAACTGCTCATGGCGAAAAACTACTTGATCAGCAAGATCTGCAAAAAATCTACACTAAGATCCAAGAGCTTCCGGAACGAATTTCTTTCCTGGCTAAAAAAAGAAAAAAAATTATCGAAGATTTAAAATCATCTGATCTGGTTCACAAGAATGACCTTGGTTTTGTAGTAATAGTTAAGTACCATACTCTTGCCGAAAAAGAAAATTTTATAAACTATTGTAAGGATAATAACTTGTCCTGGACTGAATGTCCACGCTATATCCGATTAAACAAACCTGCTATCTCCATCGAGATTAAAAGGCTGGAAAAATAATTAGATGGATAATTGGAAAAAACCAACAAACTAACTGAGGAAAATACTATGGCTCTAAAAGTCCCCCAATCCATGAATGAATGTATTTATTTTACTAACCGCTCTATTGATGACGGCGAGATCATGGCCTGGGTTTATCGTAAAGATTGCCCAAAATGTAAAAAAGCGAAAATGGGCAAGCCGGTCGTAAAAGGAAAAGTTAAAACTCGAGCAGAAGAATATGAATGTCCTGCCTGCGGCTACACCGAACAAAAGCAGGAACACGAAGAAAGTTTGCAGTTACAAGCTAAATACACTTGTCCATACTGTCACAAGGAAGGCGAATCAACCGGGCAGTACAAACGGAAAAATTTCAAAGGTGTTCAATCTTATGTGGTTACCTGCCAGCATTGTAAGGAAATAATTCCGGTGACTAAGAAGCTCAAAGGCATCAAAGAAAAAGGTTAAATACTTCCTTTTCTTTCTTCGGGAAGAGGAAATGGATGGCAAGACGAAAAAGAGCTTCTAAGAAATTTTCCCGTCATCATATTATTTTACTTTCTATTTTTGCGGCAATTATCGTTGTAACAGCGGTAGTCATGCTCTTCAGTACAGACTTGAAAACGATAGCGGGAGAAGCAATCCGCCTGCGGGTTGAAGAAACGAAACAGTTAGCCTTTTCTACTCAAGAAGCGAAAGTAGCCGCGGCTATCAGATCAGGCGAAACAAATTTCTTTCAGGAATGTCCTTCGACCTTAGAACCTACTGTAGAACAGCATTGGAAGTTAGCAGAAGGATGGAAATTTCAAGCTCTCAAAGCTGTTGGAGTGCAATGTACTCAAAGCACCATCTCCTGTTATTACGCTGATAGTGAAACGGAAATTAATCGCGCTGATCAAGTTGTAACCTCTTTAGATTTGTCTCTGGTGAAAAATTGTAAAGCTGATCGGTCTGAAAATATCCTTGGTTGTAACTGCGAAATAGCAACCTTTAAATAATTTCTATCTTTTCAAGAGATCATGAAATCATCTTCAAAATTATCCCCAAAAGTATCTTCAAAAGCTTCCACCAAAGCTTTAGATAAAGCAGTCATAACTGCTGCGCTTCCCTATGCCAATGGGCCTATGCACATTGGTTTTATATTGGAAGCAATTCAGGGTGATATTTATGCTCGATTCCTGCGCTCCACACAGAAAGATGTTTTATACATCTGCGCTTCGGACATGCACGGTACGCCGATTGAAGTAAATGCCAAAAAAGCAGGTATTGAACCGGAAAAATTCGTGGAAAAATATTGGAAAGAACATCAAGAAGATGCTGCTTCTTTTTTGATCTCCTTTGACAATTTTTATAAGACTCATTCCAAAGAAAATAAAGAGTTATCGGAATATTTTTTTGCTGAGCTTAAGAAAAAAGGATTAATCTACGTCAAAAAAATGGACGTTATTTATTGTAAACACTGCGACCGCACTCTTCCAGACCGCTATGTGCGTGGAACTTGTCCGCACTGCGGTACGGCTGATCAGTACGGAGATGTCTGTGAAGGCTGTGGCAGTGTCTTGAAAGGTACAGACTTACTTAATCCCAAATGTTCCATCTGTGGTAATACTCCTACGATAAAATCCAGCCCCCATTATTTCTTCAAGTTAAGCTCCTTTTCCAGCAAACTCAAAAAATGGATCAACTCCAAGCAGGCAGATTTACAACCTGAAGTCAAGAACTGGCTCAAAGACTGGCTCACCAAGGGCTTAGAAGATTGGTGCATCTCCCGGGACGCCCCTTATTTTGGTTTTGAAATTCCGGACAGCAAGAAAGAATGCGGCGAAGTAAAATATTTTTATGTCTGGTTGGACGCACCTATCGGGTACATCTCTTCCACTAAGAATTATTGCGATAAGCATAACCTCAAGTGGGAAGATTATTGGAAGAAAGGACAGCCAACTCATTTCATCGGCAAGGACATCGTCTATTTTCATTATCTTTTTTGGCCGGCGATGTTGATGGCCATGAATTTTCCTACGCCAAAAATTACCTGTCATGGCTTCATCACTGTTAATGGACAGAAGATGAGCAAGTCGCGCGGAACTTTTTTTACGGCCAAAGAATTTCATAAGCTTTATGGAGCGGAAGCTTTGCGCTTTTATTATGCCAGCCACCTGCAGCGTAAAGTAGCAGATGTAGATCTGAATTTTGATGAATTTGCGGCCGTAGTAAACAATGTTCTGGTGGGAAAATTAGGAAACTTCTGTTATAGATCCTTAACTTTTGCCGAGAAAAATTATCCTGAGTTATCCAAGATCGCTGAAAATAAATCGTTAACTAAAAAAGTATTAGCTCTGGCAGAAAAAGTGAAAAAGAATTATCTTGCTCAGGATAACCATGCCGCTATCAAAAATATTTTGCAGATTACTGACCTAGGCAATGCCTACTTCCAAAAATCAGAACCCTGGAAATCTAAAGACGATGAAGAAACAAAAAAAGCAGTAGCCTGGTGTATCAACTTAGCCAGAAATTTAGCTATTCTTATCAGTCCCGTGCTTCCTGAATTTAGTGAAAAAGTGTTCAGCGCCCTAGGAGAAAAAAATCTTGTTTTCAACGATCTTAACTTTAAATGGAAAGGTAAGGTTAGTACCGTCCAACTGCTGGTAAACAAAGTGGAAATTGTCCGCAAAGAAAGTTTTCCTTTACAGTTAACGGTCGGAAAAATTCTGGAAGTAAAAGATCATCCCAACGCAGATAGCTTGTACTTGTTGAAAGTAGATCTAGGTAGTCTTGGAAAAAGACAAGTTGTTGCCGGCCTGAAAAAATATATTGCCAAAGAAAACTTGCAAGGCCGGAAAGCAGTTTTTGTTGCTAACATGAAACCGGCTAAATTGCGCGGTGAGATGAGTGAAGCCATGGTCCTGGCTGCCGATGATGGAGCGAATGTTTCGATCTTGGAAGTGCAGAAACTCAATCCGGGAGATGCCGTACATTTCGACGGTACAGAAAATGCCCAGGCCGAGATTACCTTTGAAGAATTCATGAAAGTGAGTATGACGGTGCAGGCTGGCAAAGTATTCTATGCTGGTAAGAAGCTGATTTCTTCCTTAGAAGAAGTGAAAGTACACGGGATCAAGGATGGGGCGAAAGTTAGGTAATGATGAATTTCTCTCTTTTGCTACCATAAACAATATAAACAGAAAATTCTTTTTAGTATCTGATGAGCAAAGATAAACTTGATCAGATGTTTGAACAATTAAAAGATGATCCTGAAGCACTGTTTAAAAAAATAAAAAAAGAGAATGAAAACTATAATCAAGAATTACGCGCCAAAGCAAAAACTCCTGAAGAACTGACGGTTGGCTTGGAATGCGTAGTGGCAGATGTAAATTGCTATCAAGGCTCGACTTCATTTACACCTCATTCAGAGATAGTGTTAGGAGGTCGTTCTCCAACTTATAACGGTGGTCACACTTACCGTACGGAGTTAAAAGTGCAGAGTGGCACATTAGTGAAAAAGCTAGAATTCTATGGCTGGCCGCCTTTGGAAGTTGGCGACGTGATTAAAGCTTACATTTTCAAAGGCAAACAAGAATATGAACGTGGTCATGAAGTAATTCCTAAAACAATTAAAGAATTTGATTCATTCTTTAAAGGTAAATCAGTAAATGTTCCTTCTCATTGGATAGAACGGAAGTATCAGCCAGTCGAACGTCCTTCTAAAATAGAAAAACTCCGTGACGGCAAAGTGGTAGCAACTTACCATAACCACTAAGTTCCCTCTAAATAAGCCTGAGTTTTAGTAATCTTTATATACCTTAATTCTTTCCTGAATGCTGATAGAATGAAGCAAAAAAGAGGTAGTTCTAGTAGTAGTTCTAGTGAGTGTTTCAGTAATAATTCTAATCGCAAACTCTTCCCTTCGCACAAACAAGGACAAGTTACCATTTTTATTATCATTGGCATCATCGTTTTATTCGTTTTTTCGGGAATTCTCTATATCACCAAAGTTACCACCAAGCAAGAACTTACTGCTGCCGGCGAACCTATTGTGGCTGCCGTTCCTCAGGAATTCCAGCCGCTGCAATCGTATACCGAAAATTGCCTGGCGCAAATCGGCCGGCGCGGTTTACTAGTTCTAGGCCAGCAAGGCGGTTATATCTATCCTGAATTAGCCGGAAAATATTCCGCTGCCGATCCTACTGATGCTGATGGCCTGGATTTAGAACCGATCAAAGTCCCGTACTGGCATTACAACCTTCTCGCTAACGAAAATCCGCAAATATCGTATTCTTCTAAAAGACCGGCTTTGTATGCGCGGGAAGATCCTGAATTAAGTATTGAAGCGCAATTGTCTCGATTTACCGAAGAAAATATTGCTGAATGTTTAAACAAATATGCTGCTCTGCAAGCAGAAGGATTTACCATCGAAGCTCCTGCTCTGGAAGAAGGTTCCAAAGAGTTGAAAGAAGTACAAGTTACTGTGGCTGATCAAAGTGTCAATTTCTGGTTAAAGATGGACCTCAAAGCCGCTAAGGGTACCGCCAGCACGGAAATGAATCAATTTTATGTTCCTGTACCGATCCATTTGAAACAGATGTATGCTGCCGCTTCACAAATTACGGGAGTAGAACAAAATTATAGTTTCCTTGAACTTCAGACTTTAGATTTATTGACTGCCTATGCCGGCGTTGATCAACAGCGTTTGCCTCCCATGGAACAGATGACTTTTAACGCTCCTGAGCCCGTAGTTTGGGCAGAATCCGATGTCAAGCAGAAAACTGAAAGCTTGTTGAGTTCCAATGTTCCTATGCTGCGGTACTTAGGCAGTTCCAATTTTTACCGTTTTGAATACCCTCAACAAGGTCAGGGTGCAAATCCAGTCACGCAAAACTTACGCGACCTATTCCAGAAAAATTATGATAACACTATTCTTCCTCTGGAAGCTGCTTCCGGAATGGAAGTCAATTTTGATTATTTTGGCTGGAATACTTATTTTGATATGAATGACAAGGGCGGCAATATCGAGCCCAGTACCTTTGCCGGTCCATTAGTTTCACCGTTACCTAAAATTCCTCTCGATATCAATCGTTATTATTCCACCTATGATGTAAGTTATCCTGTGCTCGTTACTCTTCGCGATCCTGCTGCTTTGGAAGGAAGAGGATACACTTTTGCCTTTGCCTTAGAAGCAAATTTGCGTAACAATCAAGTTCCGGTAGAAGGATACAAACAACCTGCTCCCATTGCGGCAGAACAGCAAAGCATGGTTTGCGATCCTGACAAACGCAACACTGGATTAGTCAAAACTGTGGTGGTAGACAGCAACGACCTTAAACCTTTAGAAGCAGTACAGATTGGATTTTCCATTCCTGAACAAGATGATTGCCAGATGGGAAGCACTAATAATCATGGTCTCTTGGAAAGCAAATATCCTGCCGTCTACGGCGGAGTTGCTTCTTTTGTCAAATCAGAATACTTAACCAGCTTTTACCCGGTTGACACTTACAGATTTAGAGAAAGCACTGGAACGATTGGTTATGCAGTAGCAGGTATTCCTGAATTAGTAGTTCCCTTACACAAAAAAGTATTTGTCAATGTTTCTGTACAGAAGAAAAGCCTGGAAAAATGTATCGCTGATGAAGATGGAAAAAATAAAGAATGTTTTGGCCAAGGATTGTTTGCCAGTGCTGGAGCTCCAGTCTATATTGAAAATACGCAAGCGCTGAAAAAACAACACAGCTGGCAGTTTCTCAATCAGGCTAAGCCTTTGGACAAAGAAGAAACTGGAGTGATCATGCTTCGTCGTGTTTCTGATACTGTTCCGGGAATTTTCAGTGAAGAATTTTCTTCTGCTGCCACCGTGCAAGGTGATGGAACCGCTTCCATGGAGTTAGTCCCCGGAGTGTATGAAGTCACTTCTTTAGTGACCAGTTCAAAACCTTTAATCATTCCTGAAGAAGAGCGTTGTCAGAGCGTTATACCAAAAGTATGTTTCACTTACGATGAACAAGTAATCAATGAATTGCTCGTTGGAAGATTACAATGGGATCAGCCTAAGACTTATCTTACCATTACTCCGGAGCAGCTCTATAGTGTCGGCAAGATCACATTTAATGTTTTAACTTTCAATTTAGAAAGCGTTCCTCAACAAGAACATGTACGCATTTTAGAAGACTTGAATGCCATGGCCGAGCTGGGAAATTTATCTCAAAGCTTACGGCTCCAATTAGATCCCATATTCGAATAGATGAATAGAAATGAAAATATAATGAAAACAAAAAACGCCAAAAGCATCTGGAACATGATCGGCTTATTCTTAGTAGTATTAGTGCTGAGCATGCCCGTCTACTCAGCCAGTGCTCTGGCCGCTTCGGTACAGATAACTAAAAATGAAGGAGAAGCTGCAGTTCCAAAATATCTCGATGCCCAAGGAGATGTCTGGACGGTGGAAGCTTTAATTTCTGGTGCAGGCACGAGCAATGCCAGCGTCAAGCCGGAAGATGTGAAAATTAAAATCGGCGACAATCAGGCTCCTTTCACTTCCTGTTCTCCTAGTACTCTGGGCGTACTGTGTAAATATATCAGTCCCTTGACCGACGGAATACAACAAGGAGAATATACTTTTCAGGTCATTTATTCCTTTCTCAATGCTGCGCAAAAACAAGAAAGCGTCTCTGCTGGTGATGTGATCAAAGCTGATGGCTCTGCTCCACAGATCTTTTTCTCTCCGGGGAAAGTAAGCCAGGATGAAAATGGAAAAGTAAAAATTGATTTCACGGTCAATGATAAAAAAGAAGGATTTCCTTCTGTCGGCTTAAAGAAAATTGATATCATCGACAGCGACACTGCTGACGTTCTACAGACCATTAACTTGCCGGAAGGAAAAGAGACCTTTAGTTACCTTAGTGATGGCGGCTTTGAAGGATTCTTACAGAGCCAGCAATTAAGCGGTGATGGAACTAAGAAAATAAAGATTCGCGCCGAAGATAATTTAGGTCATGTTTCCTTTAGCTCCTCGGTATCATTTTTTGCTGATTTTGTCAAGCCCAAGATTGGCAACCAATTAAATTTCACCAAGTTTGGCAAATTTATCGGTGAGTTTGCTTCTTCCACTGATATTGTGGTTGATGTTGTAGAAAAAAGTGTTCCTAAAGTGATAGGACAATCTCCACAGGCTGATCTTGACGGTAAGACTGCCAGCTGCGAAGCTGATGCTGATATTGATGATCTCTGGCATTGCACCTGGAAGGATGTAAACGTTAATCCCGCCAGCAGTATAACGGTCTTGGTAAAAGCTATCGATGCCAAAGGTAATGTCGCTGAGAAAAGTTTATCCTCCACTTTTGTAGTCGATAATTCTGCTCCGGTCATTAAATTCTTTGGCACCATAAAACAATTTGAAGGAAAGAGTTATCTAAAAAATAACGAAAATAAAATTATTCTTAGAGCTGAGGATCAGGGCGCCGGTGTAAGCAAGGATGGCATCCGCGCCAATTTAGTCAGCTTTGGCTTAAGCAATCTGGCTGAACCAACTGCCTGCCAGGAAACCGCTGGCGTATTGGAATGTTATTGGAATATTGATGAAAAAATAAATGAAGGTGTAGTAACCTTCGGCTTGTCCAGGTTTGAAGATAATGTCGGCAATGAAGGTTCAGCGCCGGAATCCCAACTAATAGTTGACAATACTGGCCCCAAAGTGGAATCAATAGAAGTTTTTGGCGTCTCTGAAGTGGGCGATAAAAATTATTTCCAAAGCAATGATAAGCTGAAGATTGTCTTGCGCACTTCTGAAAGCAGCGGCTTACGAGTTTTAGTAAATGTTCAGGATTTATTATTAGATGCAGAAAATAAATATCCGGCCAATGATTTTATTGATGAAGATGGCTGGGTCATTTTTACTGATGAAGATTGCAAGCGTGTTGAAGGCCACTGGCAATGCACGTTGGAAACAGACACTATTAAGAGCGGTCCTGAATCGGCCGTAGAAGTTCCAATTCGCGTGCAAGATACTGCCGGAAATGACGCTGTGAGCTGGCCTTTATCTGAAAATGAACCTAAGAATGCCAAGAAATTCAAGAGCAGCAAAGAACAAGCTTCAATCTCCCTTGATTTGCTAGGCTTATCAACAGAAGAAAATCCTGATTTCTGGGAAGTGCGTAAAGTTGTTCCTGCTGGCGGCGCAAATGCCTTTATAGATTTAGATACTACGCAGCTTACGTACACCAGATTACCATTCAAAGTAGCTTTGAGTGCTGATCTCAGCGACGTGAAAGCGCTGGATATCCAATTAGTCAATTGCGCTGTGCCTAGCCCTGAGAGTAAGAAAGCTGCAGATAAAACTGCAGCCAAAGAAACTAACAGTAATGCTCCTAAGATCAGTCGTGCTATATTATATGGTGGTGTATCTGCTTCTGGTGATTATGCTCCTACCCCAAATGTTATTGTGGAATTCGAACCGTTTGATGGGCGCTCTCTGTTCCAGATCGGCCAGAAAGAAGAAAGTCAATTTGTAAAACAGGAAGTTGAATATGTTTGCACCCTGAAAATATTTTCTCAAGTTGGTAAGAATGCTATCAGAGCAGCAGAAGTGCAGCAAGTAAAAGTAGTGGTGCCATTTGCCTTTTCCGCTTTAGGTTCACAGGATGAAAATCTAGAACAAGTGATTAAAGATGCTCGTGATGACATCAATACTGCCTGGGATATTATCGGTGTGCTCGCAAATATTTTGAGATATGTCGATTATTTGATTCAAGTTTATCATATCATAGTTGGAATATATAATATCTTCGAAGGAGTGTCTTCAGGTCCCATAGAAGCAATGTATCACTTTCAATACACTAAAGTAGCCGGAGTTACGATCTGTACTGGAATGACTTTATCTCAGAAAAGTGTAGATAGTAGTGTATCTAAATTTTTAGATCCTATACTTCAAGTTCTTACCTGCCGGCCAGGAGTAAGTCCTACGAATTGGTACGGAAAATGGCAATCTACAATCTTGGAACTCTATAAAGTAGAACTGCTCAAAGCACCAGGCGATCCTCTGGGAAAAAATGAAGCTTTCCCGGCGCGAGATATTCGGGATAACTTATTCCTCTCTATCGCTGGCATATGTATTCCTGGCATCATTAAAAATCTGGATAAGCTGCGGCAAATTAAATGTCGAAAAATAGTCTGTCTGGAAAATGAAGTAAGATCAGGACTGGCAACGGTAAGCATGTGTGAAGAATTGGAAGATATGCTGGTCTGTAAATATGTGGTCGGAGAACTTTGGTACATCATACCTTTCTCTCAGTTCTGGGATAATGTCATCGGTGGATTAGCAAAAGCTTTAGCCGATCCGATTGCTATTGTTCATACTGCAACTATCCTTAGCTGTCTCGTAACCTGTAACGCTAGTTCCGCTGGTAAATCTGCTTGTTCATATGCATACTTCATTTGGGATCTTGTCGGCGTACTCGAAAATGTTGCTGGATTCCTAACTACGGTTATAGCAGACTTCAAGAATGGCGGCTTGAATTACTGTGACGCAGTCGGCGGCACTTTCGGAGTAGTATAAAATGAAAACAAGCCTTGAAATATGGTGGAAACAAGCGGAACGTGATTTGAAGAGTTCGAAAAACAGTCTTAACTCTAAAGATTATTATGTTTCTGCTTTATTATCACAGCAAGCAGTAGAGAAAGCGTTAAAATGTTTATATCTTAAAGAGAAAGGGGAATTATTACGGATTCATGATGTAGTTAAATTAGCAAGAGAAGTAAATGCTCCTTTAGAAATAGTTAAGAAGTGCGCGGAAATCAATCCAGTATATGTGGAAGTTCGCTATCCTGAAGGTAACGAACTGCCTGCTGATAAGATTAATAAGATTGAAGCAGAAGAAATCCTAGAAATGGCAGGTGAGGTCTTGATATGGATAAAAAAGCAGCTTTAGTAAAGGCGTTGAAGGGTTTTGCTAAAGAAGTATCAGATGATATCCCCGTAGATAAGATGTACTTGTTTGGTTCCCGTGCAACTGGGAAAGCAAAAAGGAGCAGTGACGTAGACTTATTGTTAGTCTCAAAAGAATTTATCGGAAAACGAAGATTACAAAGAGCCCCTCAACTATATATGAAGTGGAATTTAGATTATCCGGTTGATTTTGTCTGCCTAACGCCAAAAGAATTTCGTGAAAAAAAAAATGAGTTAGGCGTAGTGCAAGAAGCAGTAAAAAAAGGAATAAAAATAGTCTAAAATGATGAAAAAAGCAGTGATGGTGTTGGTACTTTT
>DATDUF010000072.1:0-7962 GCA_035290485.1 Candidatus Nanoarchaeia archaeon | reverse complement strand
AGAAACCACCTTCGCTGCAGACGATGCGGAAGAGCTTCTTATCATAAGATTAAGAAAAAATGCGCTTCTTGCGGCTATGGACAAACCAAAACCATGAGAACGTATAAGTGGAATAAAAAGTCTTCTGAAAATTAAATTTTCTTTTTTTAATACTTTCTTATTTATATGAAAGGATTGCTATAAAAATTTTAAAATAAGCCTTTAATTCAATTAAAAAAAATCAACAATCAAAAAAAATACCTAAGCTGCTGCTTTCTTTTCTGCAAAATACCCAGTACAATAATCTCTTATGTCTTTTATAGGAATCTTATTGCATAGCGCTTGGTTATCGGTCAGCTTAGCGATCTTCAAATAACAAGAGCCAGTATTTAATTTATCCTCTGTAAATCGAGCACAAAGGTCTGCATTTAGTGTTTGCGTGGCTATTTTGAAAAGGCATTCTGCTTTATTCTGCTTACTTAAGCGATCGCATAATTCAACATTATTAGTAGCTATAGCTATTTTCTTAACACAATCTAGATTTTGCTCTACCTCAGCAATATATGAACACTTGTTAACATCATTTCTTTTTATGGCAATTTGATAGTAACAAGTATCTTGCCATGATTCATCTCCTATTCCTTTACACAATTCAAAATTGTCTTGCTGGATGGCAATCTGATACTGGCAAAAACCAATTGTTTTTCCGGTAACAATGAGATCGCATACTTTGACATCATTCTTCTGTTTTGCTAACGCAGTCACACAGGAATCACGAAA
Source organism: Candidatus Nanoarchaeia archaeon (assembly GCA_035290485.1). Classification (GTDB taxonomy): domain Archaea; phylum Nanobdellota; class Nanobdellia; order Woesearchaeales; family GW2011-AR9; genus JACPIL01. The sequence continues at coordinate 7,203 of DATDUF010000072.1, read as the reverse complement.
TTGGGTATTTTTGATTTTGCTGCATTGCTGAGATTCAGAATAACAGTTGTCACGAGCACCGCCTTCCAAAGAGAGACATTGGTCTGTTACCGCACCGCCCGTAGTGCAAGAGGTTAATACTAGTAAGGCTGCTATAAATACGGCAATTATTGCTAATTTTAATCTCATAGAATGATTTTATGAAAGGCGCCTTTTAAGTTTTGTGAAATTACGAATTAATACAGCTGCATTCGCAAAAACAATATAAACCCCGCCTCACTTTTCTATTTTATGTCCTTATTTAAAGATATGCTGCGCAGCGGGGAAACGGTGTTCAGGGATACAGTAATTCTTGACTATGATTTTCAGCCCAAAGTGATGAAATATCGCGAAAATGAACAGATGCGTTTTGCTACCGCTATCCGACCACTGCTGCAAGGACATAACGGAAGAAACTTATTTGTCTACGGCGCTCCAGGCATTGGAAAAACTACTGCTTGCCGGCACGTGCTGCGGGAATTGCAGGAAGAGACTGAAGAAGTAACCCCAATTTATGTGAATTGCTGGAAAGAGAATACGACTTTCAAAGTGTACACCAAAATCTGCGAAGACCTAGGATACAAATTCATCCAAAGCAAAAAAACCAGCGAACTGCTGGAATTAGTAAAACAGAAATTGAACAAAGGCAGCGTGGTTTTCGTCTTCGATGAAATTGACAAATTAGAAGAGATGGATTTTTTATATTCCCTCTTGGAAGACATTTACCGCAAGTCCATCATCCTCATCACTAATTATAGAGATACTTATGGCGAGCTTGATGAGCGAATTCGCAGCCGCTTAGGGCCGGAGTTTGTATTTTTCCGATCTTATAATGAAACCGAGATTGCCGGGATCTTGCAGCAGCGACGGGATTATGCTTTTATAGACGCTTGCTGGGACGATGAAGCCTTCAAAGAATTGGTCGAGAAATGTGCAGAAACCAATGATGTGCGGGTAGGGTTATATCTGATGCGCGAAGCAGGAAATTTAGCCGAAGAAAAAAGCTCACGCAAGATTACCGCCCTGCATGTGGCCGAAGCCCTAAAGAAAGTAGATGACTTTCATATTAAACCAAAAGAAGGATTAGATGAGGATTTGCAATCGATCCTGGACCTGATCCGGGAGCAAACTGGCAGAAAAATTGGAGAGATATTTGCCGTCTATGCAGAACGCGGCGGGGAGATGAGTTACAAAAGTTTTCAGCGCCGGATCAACAAATTAAAAGAAGGAAAGTTTGTCAATACTGAAAGAAGTGTTTCTGCTGATGGCAATAGCACTATTCTTCATTATGATGCAGATCGAAAACTGACGGAATATTGAAAATGCACCAATACCAGGTCTTACTTATAGAGAAAGAATTTCCCGGATTACATATCCTCACTACCGAGAGTTATGCATCACTAAAACAACAACAGCCGCCTTTTCCTCATGAAGATTGGGGAGATTTTTATTCTGAAGTAGGTCTGGATTCTTTAGCGGATACCATCTATCAGTCACTCCAAAACAATGGGGTGGCTGAAGATGCAAGAATAATAAGTGTTCGTTCATTTGATGAAAAGAACTGTGATCCCGATAAAGATTATATCATTAAAGAAGTGACCGGAGTGCGGATTTATTCTCCATCCATACATAGTGCTATACCTCAAGATGAAATTATTTTTCTAGAGCCAGAAGTGGTGTATTTCTTAGTAAGTACTTGTTTTCTGGAAGATTTATTCTCCCCACAACAGGAAGGGAGTTTGCAACGCGAATTTAAACAACTCGAAAGAGTGTTAAATCGAGCTTCAACTAAATTTTAATTAAAATTACTATCCAATATAATGTACGTCTTTCTTCTTACCATGCGCACCAGCTTGAGGCTGGTTGTATTCGTCGCCCAGCCAATCAGATGCTTTCTGGAGCAATTGGTTTTCTACTTCCATAATATCTTTGCTAATTTTTTTTATGTTTACGCCCCAGCTGAATTTTTTCTCGAGGACGGTAACAATTTCCCGCGCACCTTTAATCCCCAAATAGAACGGATTACCAAAAGTCTCGGCCAATAAAGCCACTCCTTTAATTCCTTTCTTTTTTCCTAAAGCTAATAAAATTCCGGATACGCCAATGATGGGGCCGACTACACCAAATATTTCCTTTTCTACTCCTAATCCTTTTTTAGTATATTCTTGCAGAATAGCAGTATCATTTCCAGCGCAAAATACTTTAGGCTGCTCGGGAACATGCTGCAAACCTATGCCACCCGTAGTTATGAGCTGCTGGCAACCATGATGTTTGGCTATTTTCAGAACTTCATCACAAAAAGCATAGCAACTTTCCTCATCAATCGGCTGGATATCTCCTACTAAAAAAAGCAAGTCACGTTTCTTGCCGCCCTTGCCAAACTGCTTGTAATACAATTCCAGTTTGGGCATCTCCACCACATTTTTTTCATTGACAAACACCGAGTGAGGAAACTTATAAGAGAAAAATGAATACAATTTTTTTGCTTTTAATTCTTCCACCAGGAAATCTGCCGCGATCTTACCGACATTTCCAATACCTGGAAGTCCTTCTATTAAAACGGGATGATGTAGAGTAGGTAAAGACTTTTCTTCTTGTGTGATTTCCCAGATTTTATTCATGTTTATAAGAAGGTTTTAGGGTTTATATAGTTTTGCTTGAAGTTAAAGGAGCAAAATGTAAAAAGAGTGCGAGGGACGTGATTCGAACACGCGTACCCACTAAGGGACTAGCCCCTCAAGCTAGCGGATTTGACCGGCTCTCCCACCCTCGCGTTAAGATTCAAATCCGCTGATTATTTATTAATCTTCACTTCTTTACCTTACTAACAAATTGATTATCATCCAGAAAAAATCTCCACTGCAAATCCAAGGCATCTTTGATTCCAATCCTAGAGCTAGCCGCAACTTTTCCAACTTTAAAACCATCATCAAGGATTTTCATTTCTGTACCCAGCTTTAGGCCGTTGTATTTTTTATCGATTCCTAAAGCCAGACATAATTTTCCCGGACCGGAGCAAAGATTGCTTATTTTTTCAGTCTTGCGATTCTGTTGCATTTTTTCAATTCCCGCAAGAGGTTCAACTGCTCTGATCAATACTGCTCCGGCTTCATCCTGAGCTGAGGTAAAATTCAGGCACCAATACATCCCGTAAATCAGGTAGACATAGACATGGCCGTGCGTATCATACATTAGCGCGCTGCGGTCAGTTCTAGTGTAAGCGTGCGAAGCAGGATCTCGGCCATAGGCTTCGGTCTCTACTATTCTCGCCTGCATACCGTTGACAGAGATGATTTTTCCTAAGAGTTGCTTGGCTACCGTAACCGTATCACGAGCAAAAAAAGCTTGAGAAAGTTCTTTCATGAGGTAAAAATAAGGGAATACTATAAAAATTATTAGAAATAATAAGATTGGGTTTGAACCACAATATAGTCACTTACTTCTGGTCCCCAGACATCAATTTCTACCGCGCCAGGAGGAGATTTTTCTTTTGCCGGAGGAAGATATTGAGGCATCTCCAATTCCTTATACAAAGGGACAGGCTGCCAGCCGGAATCTTTTCGTTTTTCTCGATTCTCTCTTTCTATTATCTGGTTGATAATATCCTCATCTAACATGTAACTGGATAATACTCTAAAACTATTTAATGTTCTGCATATAGTCACTAAATACTATATATGAATTTGAAGTGGTGACCGATCAGAGCATTATCCCAAATGTCCTACTGCCCACCCTACAAAATAGCCAATAAACCCGGCAGCTAATCCAATTAAGACGACTTCAAAACCGGATTTAATCCAATTCAATTTGGTGTAACTGGTCTTGGCTAAACCTACCCCAAAGAGAGCGACGATAGTCAATACTGAGGAAATTACTGCCGCTGGCCATAATTCCAAAGAATTAAGTTTTGAAACTAAAAAAGGAAGAATAGGAAAAGCTGAGCCCACTAAAAAAGAGAAAAACATGGCAATGGCATTTTTGAGCGGAACTTCCAGCTTTTCTTTGGAAATACCGACTCTTTTCTGCACCATGTAATTGCAGACAAACTCAGGATGTTTATACTTTGACGATTTTTTCAGGAGACGATCAATCTCTTCTTTACTAAGCCCTTCATCCATCCAAGACGAACGCATTTCTTCATAACATTGACGCGGATTTTTAGTTAAATCATGGCGAGCAGTTTCTATCTCATGCTCGTACACTTCCCGTTGCGATTTGGAAGAAAGATAACTACCTGCTGACATAGAGAAAGCGCCAGTAAACATGCTGGCAAAACCAGCTAGAATAATAGTAAAGGCATCGCCGCCGCCTACATAGACTCCTAATACTAAGCCCAGGTTGGAAACTAATCCATCTTCCATCCCGAAGACAAAGTCCCGGATCACTTCTTTCATGCTGGAGGGAATCATTTTATGGGTACAATAGTACATCTATTGGAAACACATTTAATTTCTCCTGCTCCGCAATCCAAAGGGCCTTCACAGGACATGCTACACAAAACAGCGCTACAGTCAGGAGCCTCTGCTTTGTTAACGGCGCTGGTAGGATGACAGCATTGCGCCGGGATGCAGTCGGCATCAACAGAACATTGCTCTGCTTTCGGTGCAGTGGTACAGGAAATCAGAAAGATACTAGTAATCAATACTAATAACATCATGACTTTTAATTTCATAGTTTCCCCCTTAATTTTTGATAAAGTCTTCTTCAAACTGTAAGCGCTCATTGATTTCGCCGCGAAGGTTTTTCCCGACTAATTTCCGGGCTTCTTCTTGGGAATGATTTGCTAACAACCAGGATAATTTTACTAATGCAGTGTTGGCTAACATGTCTTTTCCTGAGATTACTCCTAATTCCAGCAAGTCCCGACCTTTGTCGTAGACATTCATGTTTACACTGCCAAAAATACATTGAGTAGTCATCACTACCACGCAACCTGAATCAGCCAGCTTTTTTATAGCCGGATAGATTTTTTTGTGAATAGCGCTTTCTTTATTGGGAGCTTGCCCGGGGGTGTGTCCTAACCCTGTTCCTTCGATAACTAAACCTTTATACCCTTTGAAAAAAGAAAATTGCTCAGGAAACATGTTGACATGAATTTTTAATAAACCCACTTTATCCTGCATTTTCGGTTTAAGAATTGCAACAGCGGCTCTTTTAGGATAATTTTGATGAAGGTATTCTATTTTTTTAGTGTTATAATCTACTTTGGCCAAAGGCCCATCATTAACTGCTTTAAAGGCATCGCGCCGGGAGGAATGTAATTTGTAAGTTTTAGCGCCCGGTAAAATAAGACAGCTTTTATCGTTGGCTGATTCATGCATGCATATCGCTACACCACCAAAATCAGTTTTAGTGACAAACTGTGCCGCGCAGATCAGATTCATAGCCGCATCACTGCTGCCGCGATCGGAAGAGCGCTGAGCGCCGACAAAAACAATGGGCACCGGAGATTTTTCCACCATAAATGACAGAGCCGCAGAAGCGACGGCCAGATTATCAGTTCCTATACCAATAATTATGCCTTTCACTCCTTTTTTGATCTGGCCTTCAATCGCTTTGGCAATTAAGGAAAAATGAGCAAAGCGTAAATCGTCGCTCCACATCTGAGCAATCAATTCAGATTCGATATTAGCAATACTTTGTAATTCCGGAAAAAGGGAAAGCAATTCTTCCGGGCTAAACTCAGTTGCCACAGCCCCGGTACGATAATCAACTTTAGAAGCGATGGTACCGCCAGTATGGAGTATAGCAATAGTGGGAAGATGGGGATTCTTGACCATTTTTGTAGAGATCTTCTTCTTGGGAGCTGCTGTGCTTATCACAGTTATTTTAGAAACTTCTTTCTTGTTAAAACCGACATTATAACCGCTATCAAGTTTGAGAAGAACTGTATTTTTATCCGGACTGGGCATGAGAATGCCTTCTTCAGAGCCCTTCTTGGTGTTTATCTTGACTCGATCACCAGGATTAACCATAAGAGGAAAATAATTCCTTAAGATTTATATAGGTTGTGTTTGGAAAAACAAGAGATGGTGGACTTAGTGAGTGAGATCATTACAGGGTTAGAAAATCCTTCGGCGTATCCTCATCCCACTACTTCAATCCAAAGAATCATTACTGGCGTTTCCATAGTTTTTCTAAGCGGCTATTTTGCGTATAAGTTCAATAAGCCCCTCAATCTGGGTTTCCTTGATTTCTCCACTTTAGAAAAAAGAAAAGATCAATGTGAGAAAGAGTTTAGATATAATTCTTTGATCTCGCCGGACTTATACCTAGGAGTAGTGGCCATCACCAAGGATAAGAAAGGAAAAATTTCTATTAATGGTGCGGGAGAAATAATTGAGTATGCAGTAAAAATGAAACAGTTAGATTCATCTTTAATCATGTCGGAGTTATTGAAAAAAGATAAAGTTACTTCGGAACATCTTAAAGAATTAGCAAAGAAGATATTTTATTTTCATCAAAGAGCCATGACCAACAAAGAGATAGCTTCTTTTGGTACAGTTGAAAACATCCAATTTAATTGGGATGAAAATTTTCAACAAACTGAAAAATATAAGCAGAAGGTCATTTCTGAAAAAGATTTTCAGTTTTTGCAAAAAAAAGTCAATGAATTTATACAGAAAAAGAAAGGTTTATTTTCTGAAAGAGTAAAAAAAGATAAAATTAAGCATTGTCATGGAGATTTTCATTCCGCCAATGTCTTTATTACGCCGGAAGGAATTTATATTTTTGATGGGATTGTGTTCAATAAACGCTTTCCTTGTTCAGATGTGATTGCAGAAATCGCCTTCATGGCGATGGACCTTGATTTTCATGGAAAGAAGAGCTTGGCAAAAGTTTTCGTGCAAGAATATCAAGAATTAAGCAATGATTCAGATATACCTAAGCTGCTTGATTTTTACAAATGCTATCGGGCTTATATTCGGGCAAAAATCAATTGCTTCACTTCCGAGGATGTAAATTTAACAGCAGCAGAAAAACAAAAAACGATTACCAATGCTCAAAAGTATTTTCAATTAGCTAAAAAGTATGCAGAATTACTGTGAATATTCCATCCGGAAAAGAAGCATCTCTTTTACGGTCTGATAATTTTCCGAAGTTATATCATAATCTAAAGAAAAACCCCCGCCATTACCGCGGCCGCCACCGCCCAGGTTCTCTAATAAAGAGATTACAGGGTAA
>DATDUF010000071.1:0-5036 GCA_035290485.1 Candidatus Nanoarchaeia archaeon | reverse complement strand
CTCTTGCTTAAGAATCCAACTTCGTATACTGACAAGATGGAATTAGAAAAAACCAGAGAAGGAAACATCCTTATTCCATTTTCAGCAGTGATTGCCAGCGGCGATTACATCGTAGTGGCTGAAGAAGATATTATTTAGATAATTTTGATTTTTATAATTTATTTCTCTTTTATTTACTCCTTTTCTTATATCTTACATTAAGACTTTAGAAATAGTAAGAACTAGGATTATTTAAGAGCAAAAGGATCTTGGTAAACGAGCATCTGATCTTGTTCCGGGCCGGTACCGAGCATCATAAAATTCTTGCCAACTAATTCCTGGATCCGATCTACATATCGCTGGGCATTGGAAGTTAGTTTCTCTCCGGAAGGATCAACAAATTTTTCCCAAGGTTCAAATTCTTCAAAAATAGGTTTTGCTCGATAGAGAGTATCTCGACGATGAAAAGAAAGATCCCATTGATCATACCTCTTTCCATCAATTTCATAAGCGACAACCAACTTTACTTTTTGACCCATTCCTGCTAAGGTTTCTAACCTGTCCCCGCAAGTTCCGGCCAAAGCATCCACATTTCCTGCTTCGACCGCATAGCGCAAGGCTACCGTATCTACCCACCCTAGATCACGGGGCTTACCGGTTTTAGTGCCGTATTCTTTCCATTCATCACGCAAATACTTTTCTAAGCTTGGTTCTATCTGAGCTACAAAAGGCCTGCCCTCACCTACGCTGCTGGTGTATAATTTTACTACCCCAACTATAGTATCAGGGCGATTGGGAACATCAAGAGGATTTGAAGAAGTTATGCCAGGATAAAGTCCGGAATCAACATCCAGAAGCGCACCTTGCGCTCCTTCACCAATCCAGAATTGTGATCCATGAATTTTTCTGGTAATATGTTCCTGAGCAACAAAACCTTTTAAGAAATCTCTTTCACGATCATAACTGGTAACTAATTCATCAAAACTGCCAAGCTCAGAGGGTAATCCTTGCGGAAAACGAGACGCTAAAACTTCTTTCATGAGCTGTGAATCTAGAAACTCGATAAAACGCATTCCCACTCGGCCTTGCTTGTCAACCGCAGTCTGTTTAATCCCGCTGCCGGTAGAAGTTCTCTTTTTTGATTTGAAAATAATTTGATCTTCCAAAATATGATAATCTAAGGTAACGTGAGCATTGGCAGCAATTCCAAAATTACTTTCAGAAATCTTAATCCCTCTTTTTGTAAGCCGTTCAATTTCAGCTACCACTTCCCGTGGGTTTACAAATGTTTTCTGACCCATGAGATTGTAGGTATGCTCGTATAAAATTCCGCAAGGGATACTATTTAATTTATATTGAACCCCATTGATCTCAATGGTATGGCCGGCATTGCTTCCGCCCTGGTAACGTTCAACGGCAATGGGCTTTCCCTTCTCTTCAAATAAAATTCCCTTTTGTAAAAGATTCTTTACCGCAGAAGAAACAAAATAGACTGCAACTTTGGCTTTGCCTTCATCGCCAACTCCAATACCCACAATTCCAACTTTTTTTACCATAAAAAAGTAAGAAAGAAGATAAAAAGTTTTTAACTATTTGTGTTTTGTATTAGATAGATTGGTTATTCCTTACGTACTTCCTTCACGCCCGGCTTAAACTCTTCATCGATCTTCTGCAAGTAGTCTTTAACTCGGCTGACGACTGAAGTAAGAATAAAATTTTCTACTTTCTCTTCGAAGATTTCAGAAAGATGATTAAATTCAGTTATCCGATACAAGTTGGCATTGGTTTCAATCATATGAAGATCTTTTAATCTCTTTAATTGCCTACGAATATTAGATGAAGCAATCCCTAACATCGGCAATCCCGCACTTTTTCTGGCAGTCATAACATGATTTTTTATTTCTTCAGAATGTAATTCTTCCCGATTCTGCCGTGCTTTCAGTAAGACATGAAAGACATCAACTACTACATCTCTGGAATCTCCCGGCTGGAGCAATCCTACTGATAAGCAAAATTTGCGTACTAATTCGCGGTCGCTTACCGTCGGTTTCTCGTAACGTCGTAAAGTTATTTCTGCTAAGGGCGTATCTCGACTTATTCTGGCCATGTGGTTCCTCTTTTGGATTTATTCCTCTTTTTTTTGTATTATTTAGTAATTTTATTAATTAAGGATGAAGATAACAAAATACAATTTTTCCTTTTTCCCTTTTGTCTATTTTTGCAAAATACATTCTCTCTAACTGCACGATCGAGCCTTCTTTAAGCTGTTCCAATCCTTTTTCTCCTAGACCTTGAGTTGTTTCTCCGGTGTCCAGCAAGACTTCTATCTTAGGCAGATCTTTTGAGACCGGCAGCCAATGGATAATAAAACCTTTATCAGGACTGTTTTTGAATTCCTCGTAATCTTCAGAAACAAATTTCCAGCCTTTTCCATCTAGCTTGAAATTACAGTAATCCATAAGACGGTGAATCTTGCCTTTACCTAACTTTTTCAAGTCTTGCTGAGAGATATAGACTTTGCCCTCGGCAAGAAGCGTTCTTTTTCCTCGCTTTGGATAGTCAGGATGCAGGTCGAGCTTGGCTTCTTTTTTAGGAGCACCTTTGATTGCTATCTCGACTGGATCAGAGACGAAGAAATATCGGTTGGCGTTTGGTTCGATCACATCGCGATTAAAAGAATTGATCATTTTCCAGAATTCTTCCTGGCTTACTGTTTTGTCAGCTAGGCTTAAACCTATTTCGGTAGCAAATTTGCGGAAGGCTTGCGGCTGGTATCCTCGCCGACGCAAGGCCGGTAAAAACGGCAGTCGTAAATCATCCCAACCAGAATATGCTTTCTGTTCGATGGCATGCCTGGTCTGAGTGGTACTGAGGGTAAATCCTTCAAAATTAATTCTGCCCCAATGCTTGTATTCAGGATGTTTCCAACCCAAGCAATCCATGATCATGATTTCTTTAGTAGCATTGTCAGCATGATCTTTTCCATTCAGGACGTGAGTAACTCCAGTTTCATGATCATCAACGGCGACAGAAAAAACCATCAAGGGCCAGACTTTTTGTTCCTTTCCGGTTTTAGGATGAATGTGTTCGTTGATTCTCATGATAGGAAAGTCACGCATGGCTGGATTCTTGTGCTTGATATCTGTTTTCAGACGGATAACTGCTTCTCCTTCCGCATATTCAGAAAACATTTTGGCATAGCGCAGCTGATTTTCTTTTATTGATAAGGCCCGGCAAGGACAGGCAAGGGCTTGATTCTTTTTCTCCCGCCATTCGTCAGGATTACATTTGCAGACATAGGCTTTTCCTTTTTGCACTATTTGTTCAGCATAATCATAATACATTCCTAAGCGCGAAGATTGAACTACAACATCGGCAACATGATTATCAGTCAACCATTGAGTATCTTGCGGAATAAGTTCGTAACCGGGTACATAGATATTTTCCGGGTTAGTATCTTCGATGCGCAGCAGAAATTTGCCATCATACATTTTTGCATATTCGTAGTTTAAGGAAGCGCCATAAGCATGTCCAATATGTAAAGGTCCGGAAGGTGAAGGAGCGATTCTGACTACTACTTTTCCTTTTACCGCATTCGGTAAGGGCTTGAGCGGTCCTTCCTGCACTTCCTCCTTCTTTTCTTTCAGTAGTTCAGGAGCGAGTTTTTGTAAATCTTTTTTTATTTTTGCGGCAGGGAGCATTTCTACTTCTTTGATCACAGCGTCAATTTCTTTCAGAACTTTGGGAACATCTTTCTTTAGGCCAGGATTATCTCGCAGTACTGCACCTAAAACCACATTCTTATTGACCTTGCCCGCAAAGTCTAAAGCATTCTTAAGAGCATGCTTGAGAATAATATCTTTCATTAAAGCCTAGATATAAAGAGAGATTATTAAATGTTTTGATAGAGGAGATAAGAAGTAACTACATCTTCCCTCTCTCAATCAGGCGTTTCATGCGTTTAATGAATTCGTCTGCTTCTTTGTAGTATTCATCGTAAGCAGAACCTTTCACTTCCTTAATTTCGCGGTGGACAATCAGTTTGCTGAGATGATAGAATTTGCGCATAGTCTCGACGTACTTTTTTTCCAGCAGGCTGTGTTTGACAAATACTTTTTCCAGCATATCCGCAACATGTTCAGGCGTGGGCGGGACTTCCTTAGCACGCATCAGAGCAGCATGCGCAGCGTCAATCACGGCCCAGTATAAATCAAGAGTTGCTTGGAGCACATGCCATTTGGAATTAAGCAGCGTTTGAGGAGCTCGGCCATAATAGCGCCAGATGCTTTCTTCAGTAGGCCTGATCCGTCCATTTTTGAGCAAGATCTGTAAAGGTTCGAAGAAGCCAGTATCAATGAGAGCAACTCCGTCGCGTAAAATATTTACCACCACCGGATCTCCTGCTTTAGCGTATTCCCAGAAGGAAGTAAAAGTCATGGAAGTGATATGAAGCTTAGGAGAAGTGCGGACAACTAACTTTTCTACAATAAGACGGTAGCCTTCAATCAACGCTTCACTGAGCTGGAAACGGGTGTCATCAGTAATTACTAAGACATCAATATCGCTTTCCGGAGTGGTTTGCTTGCGGGCAGAACTGCCAAAAACAACCGCACTGAGAAGAAAATCGCCTAACTCATTCTTTAATTCCTGGGCAAAGCGATGAGCGGTCTTCACATCATCGGTCGGATAGCGATGAATATTCTCATTCTCTTTTTTATAGATTTTAAACTCCATCTGTGATCTACTAAACAGTTTGGCTTTATTAAGATTTTGTAAGCTATCTTGATCGTAATGAGTTAATTAATATTTATTATTTTGCAGCTTTTTTCCTATTTTAACCTATTTCTTCAACTACATAAATCTTTATAAAGTTTTTATCCACGTTCTACAGTATTAGAAAATGAGGGTGATTTAGATGGTATCAAAAAATGAGATTTTTTGGAACCCTCAAAAAACAAAAACAAGAGGTGTTTTTTGATGGAACAAAAACAACTAGATGATTTAGAAGATTCTTTCTTCGGTGAGGAATTCATAGAAGATCTTGAAGATTTACCTCC
>DATDUF010000070.1:0-8047 GCA_035290485.1 Candidatus Nanoarchaeia archaeon | reverse complement strand
ATCATGTCCGGCAAGAAAGTCATGCTGCAAAATGTAAAGACCGGAAAGAAAGTGCAGGTCTGGCACAAAGACATGAGCAAAGTCAAGCCCAAAAAGTGAAGGATATCACTTTTGGGCACCAATAAAGTCGTTGCTTTATTGTGTGAAGGTAGAGTAAGTTTCATCAATTTAATTAAGCATTTTTCGATCGGTACAATTCCCTACTACTACCCGCTCTCTCCCGCTCATCTCCCAGAAGGCAGGGATATGTTCAGCATGCAAGGCCCTCATTATTTTTTCAGTAATTTCTGTAACTGCTTCTGGTTTGCCGATACGTTTTCTGCCAATTGTTTTGTAGCTGAAACAGGAATTGTACACAACAGCCGGAATGTAAGCGGGAAGCGTCTCTATATGATCATAGACAAATTCTTCATTCCAGCGAAACAGCGTTTTACCATAGCGGGTATCAAGTTCAGGAAGAGCGATATGGCCTTGCACTAAACCCGAGGGATGCTGATATACTTTCATCAAAGGTGTTACATCATCAGATAAGATCATTCCGCTGGCGGAAATGATTTCCTCCAATTTTTCTAAAGGTGCTTGAGTACGGAAACTATAACGGAAAGGCAAATGCTTGGTTTTCAGGCCGGGAAAGGGTTGTTTCTGGCTGTGTTCAGCTAATAATTCCAAGTATTGAGTAAAACTGTACTGTATCATTATTTTCTCCCTGCTAAGAATAATTAAAAATCTTTCTGAAAGATTTACAACTTTTGAAAACAGTAAGTATATTCATTATTATATTGTTTAATCAGAATCTTTATATCTTCCCCTTTCTTGTTAATCGCATGGCAGATGAAGACCAACGCCCCAGCAAATGGCGGTATCTTAAGGTTGGTGCACTTGTTTCTGGCTTAGCTGGCTCTTTTCCAGGATGCAATTATCTTTTTCATCACAATACTTATGTTGATACCAGTTATGATCTTATCCTCAAGAAAAACGATGGGTTGCTGGGTTATTCTGAGATGAAACTTCCTTATGATCCTTCTGGAAAAAATTCAGGCGGACTTACCATCGATGTCACTTCTCCTTTTACCTATAAGACTTATTATGATTTTGATCGTGATGGCACCTTAGATCAAGTAAATATTAGATCATTCAGCATCAGCGGTCCTACCGGAGATTTCACCCAGAAAACCAATGAGAAAACTCACCCAGAAATATTTCAAGAAGAAAATAAACTTTATCAACAACATCTCCGAGAATTTGTAAATAATTTTAAGAGCGAACTTCCTGCTAAAGTGCAATATTTTGGATTAGATAAACTGGTTTTGAAATAAGAAAACTTTATAATCTTAAAACCTTTCTCGAGAATATGAAAAAGAGCTGGGCAGTTTTACTGCTAGTAGTACTTCTTTGTTCTTCCGCACTAGCCCAGAAACAATACACGCTCAAGCTCTTAGCCGTACAAGAAAGTGCTAACGGCACCCTCAGCGGCAGCGGAGCGGATCTGTATCTGGAACTGAAAGAAGGTACGGGAAGAGTTTTCCTGGATACGTTTCCTGTGCCGAAAATGGACACGCAGATTTCCACTCGCTTTGCCAAAGAAATTGCCTGTCATCAATATAATCTGCCCTGCCAAAAATACGATTTTATTTATACTATCAAAGCGCAGACTAATATTATCGGCGGTCCATCTGCCGGTGCGGCTATTGCCGCCTTAACAACGATAGCGATGATGGATTTAGAATATCACAATGGTGATACAGCCATAACTGGAACGATTAATTCCGGCGGAATTATTGGACCAGTTGGGGGCACGAAGGAAAAATTAGAAGCAGCCTCCAAGCTCGGGCTAAAAACAGTACTCATTGCCAAAGGAACTGCTTCCCCTAATCTTCCAGAAAATAATAATAGCAATACTTCTAAGAGCCACTTCAATCTTACTAAATACGCTGCAGAAAACTTGAGTCTGGAAGTGATCGAAGTCAGCGATCTGGATGAAGTTTTATTTCATCTTACCGGCAAAGACCTGAATCATAAAGAAGTGGAAATAATTGAAAATCAAGAATATACAGCTATCATGGGCGACTTGCGCGATCTGCTCTGTTCCCGGACAGATAAGATCCAATCTGAATTCTTAAAGGAAGGGATTGCTCTTAATCACAATGTTTCCCTGCGAGTAGAAGAACAGCAAGCAAAAGCGGATAATGCCACTTTGCAAAAAGATTATTATTCTGCTGCCAGCTATTGTTTTACCGCTAATATTGTCTTACGTTCCGAATATTACAAGCAAAAAAAACCCAGCCTTCCGGTGCTCTGGAATAGAGTCATGCAGATGGAAGAAAAAGTTCAGTCTCAGGAGCAGAATCTTTCCTTGCAAAAGGTTGAAAGCATCACTGATCTGCAGACCCTGATGATTGTCAAAGATCGGCTTAATGATGTGAAGGAACAGCTTGCTTCTTTTCGAGAAAAACCAGCTGACTCTCGGAAAGCAGAGGATATTTATGGCCTTTTAAGTTATAGTGAGGAACGATATCATTCTGCCCTGGCCTGGATGGAATTTTTTTCTATGGGTGGAAAAAAGGTAATAGTAGATAAAGAGCATCTTCAGGAATCTTGCCAGCAAAAAATCTTTGAAGCAGAAGAAATGGAACAATACGTTAGCCTTTTCATCGGTGAAAATAATGTCGCTGCGATCGGCAAAAAAATTCTCGGCGCTAAGGAAGCTTCACAGAAAAATGAATATGAGCTTTGCCTGATGAAAGCGATCCAGGCTAAAGGCGATGCCAATGCGGTGCTGAGCACTTTAGGCTTGGAAAAAGCTGAACTAGCCGATGTCTTGCAAAGTAAAATGACAGCGGTTAAACGCGTGATTGCGGAAAACACCGCTGAAGGTAAATTCCCCATTTTAGGATATTCATATTATCAATACGCAAATTCTCTGAAAGAGCAGGAGCCGGTAACTTCCCTATTCTATTTAGAATATGCCCTGGAGATGAGTGATCTAGGAATTTATTTTCCGGAAGAGAAAACTGTACTGCAACAATTATCTGAAAAGATTTCCATCAATAAGGAGTATTTGGAAGGCTTTGCTGTCGGAGCTCTGATTGTAATTTTATTTTATCAGCTGAAACCCAGTAAGAAAAAGAAATCATCAAAATAAATTTTTTTTAAAATCGTCTTGGTTGCCAAGATACAATTTTTTACTGATCGGGCTTATCCTTGGGGAATTCTGTGCAATTCTTGCTTAGATCTATAATTCTTTTTTCTACATCCCGGAGTTCTTCCATCGTAGCAAAAGGACCGAACTTCTCATCTATAAATGCGTAGATCAGCCAGTCCATTCCGCCTTTTTTGCAATAACCATAAAACATGGAATAATCTGGATATTTTAGATACATCTTATAATTGTGAACCATGGTGTTGTGCGCTGCAGTCGGATCTCCTTTTGGATGCGATAAAACTTCTTTTTCCCAGAATGTATAGCTATCCATCAATTCAGAAGAGGGGGTATTTCCACCGTACACGTCGTCTCCATGCGCCAGAACTTGATCTGTAAATTCAAATAATGCGGAACGATGCCCATCACCAAAGTAATACCCATTGATGTATCTTCCCGGAATATTCAGCGATTTGCCTAGTTGGATAATATATGGGGACATGGTCTGACAGCCATGCCGGGAGACTTGTTCTTGCTCCATTGTTTTCATAGTTACAATTTCCTGTGGATCATGATCATCGGTAGGATTTCCATTACCATCATATGACCAAGCAATTCCGTGCCGGAAATGGCGAGTTGATCTTATGATATCTATCATAGCTGCTTTTTGGGTTGAAAAAGAAGGGACTGCTTCTGTTGCTATAGCAAATGTTTCTTGCGGGGAATTATCAAGAAGCAGATGGAAAGAATATTCTTTTTTGTTATCATCCCATCTGTTAAATAAGCCGCTTGGTTGCAATATTTCTTCTAGTTGTTTTTCATGGTAATCTAACAGGCTCCAAGGAACTATCTCCTTTTTTTCCAGCCACAAAGAATGAGCAAGATGAGCTGCATAAATTTGATATGCTTCTTCCTGGGTCACTTTTATTGTAACTTGTTCTTTTTCAAGTTGATAGAAAGACTGTGGAATCGGCGCAGTGGGCGGTAATCCGGTTTTCTCTGCCTCAGCCAGTTTATTCCAGAGCTGATCATATAACCCTGGTGAAAAAGAACAAAGTTTTCCAGCAGATACTACTTTGTCATTATGGGAAAGAAAATCATAATATGGTTGTAATACCTTTTCTTTTGGAGCAGCTGGGAGGCAAGGATCAGCACCACGAGAGGGCGGCACAGAACTACAGGCCGTGGCAAATAATAATGGCGCTGTATACATCAAACCTTTCTTCATGTATGAAGTTAAGATACCTATTTAATAATAATTTAGCAAATAGAATATCTACTTAACAGAATTGAATATAAACCAAAATTGAAAATAAACCCCTGGCCAGCCCCGAAAGGCTGGCTGGGGAAAAAGAGGTGATAGATGTTTACTACTCTAAAATAGGCACCCCTATATAAAGTTTATGGTCTTTAGTATTCAAAAGTAGTGAACCAAAATATTTTTATAGAAAGGAGTTCTTCTATCATTATGATTAAATCTAAACTGCTTACTGTACTCCTTTTTATTATTGCTGTTTCTCTCTTAACTGGGTGTGAAAAACTTACCGCTTCACTGGACGGAGTTAATAAAGAATCTCCTGGAACAGCTCCGGAAGTTGTTCCTCCAACTACTCCTCAACCTCAATCGCAGCCTCCGACTACAGAAAGTTCATCTCCTACTGGAGGCATAGTGATTGAACCAAAACCGCAACCACAAGCTGCCACGCACATCGTGAAGATGACCGCTGACGGATTTAGTCCGGATAAAATATATATCAAGGTTGGCGATACCGTAGAATGGAAAAATACTCGTTCCGGCACCATCAACAAAGCCATGATTATCGGCGTGCGTGAGTGCCGTGAAGTGCGCAGCGGCTTCTTTAAGCCCGGGGAATCTTTCACCTGGACTTTTGATAAACCTGTGACTTGCACTATTGCCGATGGTGTGATGACTACTAAAGAAAGCAAAGTGTTTGTTGAGTAGGAAAAGTTAATTCATAAGTTTTTTATATGCTCTTTTTTGAATTGATTTGATGGATTTAGAGAGTGAATTACAGGTTATTGCCGAGTATGTGGAAAAATATCGCAGCCAATATAATATAACTCCTACGTATGGTGCAAAACTTGAACTTTCTTGCCTTGCCTTTGGCGAAGGGCATAATTTGCTCTATCGGCAATTAATTCCTACCACTAACGGAGATGGATATTGGGATTGCCTGGATGATCCGCAGATACGCCAATTAGTTATGGATGAAATTACTAAAGCAAAGAAGCAAGAAGAAAACCCAAGGTAAATAGTTACTATAGACAAACATTATATAATCACTTTTTCTAAAATAAAGTATGCCTGATAATTCTTTATCTCTGCCGGATTATAAGACCTTGTTTGAGGGGCATGTCTATACGGTTGATTTCCTCGCTGCCGATCGTCTTGATCTAAGCAATCCTGATCCGAATGTTTTACGTAGAGGTTTTTTAGTGCTCGGTCGGTATCATAAGCCGACTAAACCTCAAGTAGTCATATATCTGCAGCAGACCATTCAGCGTTATATTTCCTCACCTACTGCTCCTTTTGATCCACAACTTTCACCACTTATCGCCAAGCTTACTGATCAGCAGCTTTTTTCCTTCTTGAAAGGAAATTCGGAACAGATCAGCTCTTCTTCACCGCTTTCTGAAGAAAACCAGTACCAACATTTTGATGTACATTATTTTACCGTTCCTGCTCCATTATATATTCAGCAGGGTAAGAAAGTGGAAAATCCAGAATGGTATCATGATGCTTTTAGGGATAAAAGTCTTCAAGAACAAGGATTGCATACCTGGTTCTTGCTTCACGTACATTACCAAGGCCTGTTACAGCCTCAGAGAGTAGCAGAGCAGATTCAGCAATCGAACCTTAGCGAAAAAGAAGGGATAATCTACGCCATGAAAAATATCTGTAAAGTATTTTCTCCGCCGGAACATTTTGCGCGCATGAAAGACATTAATTCTCGCAAGATAAAAGAAGCGGCCTTAGAAACTTTAGTGCAGGCCACCGATCCAAGTTCAGCTTTATCCGATAGCTCATCAAAGTCTGGTCTTGACCTTAATTGACTTTTTTGTCTCAGTTTTCCCTAAAGATTTAAATTATTCAAAACCTTTTAATGTCTTAAAATGTATAATATGCGTCATCAGGGCGGATTAGAATATATTGCTAGAAGTGTGTCTAATTATGTTTCCTCTAATTCATCCCTTAACTCTTCTCCTCAGCCATTTTACTCCCTGGCGGCAAATTCTTTTTTATCTTATAACGATGGCATGTTCATCCCTTCTCGAGATTCCTTGGTTAGTTTTGCTTATTCAAAAGAAAATGAAAAGTTAATTCCTTATTCGAAAAATCAAAGCAGCTATAATTTCTTAAACATCCAGCCGGAATATCATTTTGTGCCGGATAATTTTCTCAAGCCGGGAAAAGAAGGCATCTTCGTGGGCAAAGCAGAAGAAGTACGCGAGTTTGTGGAAGAAAATTTTGAGAAAATATTTGCGCAGCCTTTTCCTGGCAATATCAAGATGAGTATTCTTAATCAGGAAGAATTTCGAAAGATTGCTCCCTCCCATAATACTATTGGGCTTTCTCTCAACCGCGGCAACGAAGGGCTGCTCTCAGAAATTTTTATCCTCAATGATTCCTTAGCCCGCGTCATGCTTACCATCGGACACGAATTAGGTCATGTTCTTAGTAAAACCTTGCCTAATCCTCATGACGAAGAAGCTAAAGCCTATGCTTTTTCTCTGCTCTGGATGAAAATAATCCAAGAACATAATATTGCAAACCTTAGTGAATCCTTTGTCACCGAACATCCCGCTGAAAATGGGCTGCATAATGTTTCCTTTGCCTTCGTGCATCAATTAACCTCCAGCGGCAAAGAAGCAGCTCAGATTTACCAAGAACTAGTAGCAGAAGAATTATCTTTGTTGAATCATGGTTAAATCAGAGATTCATCTTTTTTGCATCTTTTCAAGAAATTCTAAATGCTCCCGATCGACTCGCTCTAATTCTTCAGCATTTTTGTAGATACTGTAGGTAAGTCCAACTAATTTTTCTAATAAAGGCTTCAGCTCAACAATTTGATTTTCGTCTCTGCGCGCTTCAAAAAAATATTTTCCCAGCCTGGCACTTTGCTTATACAAGATATCAAAAGCAATTTTTACCGCAGTCTCCTTGATCTTTTCCTGAATGTCATCTTTGGAAATTTTTGCAGCCAGAAGTGAATCTTTTTCTGTAAGCCGGGCTAAATCATTTTTAATGCCGAGGCGATGATTCTGTATTTTGCGCAGATATTTATCATGTTTTTCTTCCTGTTCTTGAAGATATTGCTCTTTATTCTGGTCAAAGGCGGGAAGATTATAATTTAGGGTTATGCCTTCAAAGCTAACTAAAACTCCATGATCATTATCGCAGAGAATAGAATCTTGGGTAAATTTGCGCTTTCGTAATTCTTGATTTACTAATCCTAGGGTAAGCAAAAATTGTCTTTCCTCTTCATCAATATCTTTTTCACCCATCTCTTGGAAAAGACACTGCTCCTATAAAAAGATTAAGAATAAAATATATATACTTCTGGGCTCTCAGAATTCTATGCTTAAGCAATTGTCCCTCATCTTCGGTTCTAAAACCAAGGCCCAGGAAGTGATTTTACTGCTGCAAAATGCAAAGGAAGTAGTGCGTCAAGGTTTTTTTGTTCACGAACTCTATCGAGTGGAACAATTCTGCCAGAAAAATAATCTCTTCCTGGTTAAATCTGAGTTCAAGGTTCTCTTTGCTGATGATAGCGTTTATTCTAACAAAGGAGTTCGTATTCCCCCAGATGATAAACGCCCGGGAATGTTTTTTGTCTACCTTTCTAAAGACGAACAGAAAGCCTGGCTGGCCAGTTATTATGAATT
>DATDUF010000069.1:0-6274 GCA_035290485.1 Candidatus Nanoarchaeia archaeon | reverse complement strand
CAAGAAATCAAACAAAGATTTGATTTCTGTGCAGAAGGACACAATGTCCTTCTTGCATAAATAGGCTAGAAAGCCATTCGCACAGAGAAGAAACTACTTCTCTGGCGTCCCAGCAAAGTCGTTGCTTTGCTCAGGACATCCCCGTCTTAAAAGACAAGGCTTTCTGGCCTATTTAATGTAAGACTTGTGAACGCTCATCAGTTACATCCGTATCCCATGGAGGGAATGGTGTTCACATAATCATCGCGTTAATCACTCTTGAAGAGATTTCTTCTTTCATATTTAAAACAGGTTTTTTTATAAATTTTCACTTCCATAATTATTATAAAGCAAATCAGAGACTTTTAAATCATGAAAATTCTCTTTGTCTCTGAGTACTATCCCCCTAAAGTCATGGGCGGAGGAGAAATCAACTTACAACTTCTCGCTACCGCTTTGGCTAGGAGAGGAGTCGAAGTTTTTGTTCTGACTTCGCACCATCATGGTTTAAAAAGAGTAGAAAAAAAAGAAGGAGTTATCATTTATCGTCAACTTAAGACTGGGAATAATCCTACTGGAATAGTTGAGAATCTAAAACGATCATTCGCCTTTCCAAAATCAATAGTTGAAGAAGTTCAAGAAATAGTACTAAAACAACAAATTGAAGCAATTCATTTTATCGGAACCAGCATTATTGCTGCACCGCAATTAAAAAAATTAGCAATACCTTTATTTGCAACTATCGAAAGTTATCCTACCCTCTGTCCGAAAGGAGACCGCATTTTTCACGGCAAAAATGAATGTATTAGGAAATGTTCTTTTACTGAATTTCTTTCCTGCCAGCGGGATTCGACCGAAATTGGAAAGATGAAAAACGAGTGGTATTTGAAATACAATGCTGCAGGCCTAGCGTATATTTATCATTATTATAATCAATTAAATGAAGCGTTACAATATTGTGACCTTATTGCGATCAGCAAATATGTACATGATTTGTTGAAACAGCAAGGGCATGAAAGTGCAATTATTCCCAATATTCTGGATCTTACTGAATTTAAAATAAGTTCCATTAAATATGAGGCCATCATAGAAAAAGAAAAAATAAAGATACTGTACCTTGGTTCTTTAATACATTCAAAAGGAGTTCAAGTCTTGCTGGAAGCAATTAAGGGATTAGATGTAGAATGTCAATTGTATGGTGAAGGAGTAATGAAAGAGGAGTTGCATAAGAAAATTCAAAATGAAAATTTACCTGCAACAATTTTTGCTCCAGTGTCTTATAATCAAATTCCTTCTCTCTATGCTCAAGCGGACATCATCGTCTTTCCTTCGCTCTGGCCTGAGCCATTTGGCAGGATTGCCATCGAGGCTATGGCTGCAGGAAAGCCAGTAATCGGGTCAGCAATTGGCGGGATTAAGGAAATCATCATTCCAGGAACAGGGATGGTGGTTGAGCCAGGAAAAGTAGAACATTTGCGGGAAGCGATTAAGATATTGCAGTATGATCAAAAATTACGAATAGAAATGGGAAAAAAAGGAAGAAAAATAGTCGAAGATTTATATTCTCAGGAAAAAGTAGTGGAAAAATTGATTAAAGTGTATCAAGAAAGAAATAATTCATTTTAATACTTTCAAATCCAGACAAACCCTAAATGTTCCTGGAGAGAACTGTCCGCATTTGACTTTGTCCAGCACTTTAACTGGGCGACCTAGCTGTTTACAGATTTCTTTCACTTTTTTGGCATAGGCATCAATTTCTGACTCATCAAGGAAGGAATACAAGTGAATGGTTGCACCCTTTTTTGCTTTGAGCAGCGCCAAATCTAAGAATTGTTCTCCCGTTTTAGGAAGAGGCATGGCAATGCGGTCAAATTTCTGTTTAAGGGGCGGAATTTTACGTTTTACGTCGCCATGCAGAATGGTAACTCTATCTTGGAGATTGTTGAGCTGCACATTTTCCAGAGCATACTGGTGTGCTTCCGGGTTCAATTCAATGCCGTAGACATGCCGAGCTTCTGAATTCTTGGCAATAACTAACGGATAAGGAGCCGCGCCAGAAAACATTACTAAGACTAACTCTCCTGGTTTTACTAAGGAAGCAATACGCAGGCGTTCGCTGCCGCTTCTAGCAGAGAAGTAGGTACGCTCCAGATGCAGCTTTAACTCAATCCCATTTTCATGATGAATGGTTTCTTTGGTTTTTTTTCCGGCTAATATAGTTACTTTTCTGGTGCGATATTGCCCACTATGTACATCACTTTTCTTAACCACAGTGGAAATTTGCTTGTTAGCCTTAAGATAAGCTTCCGCAATCAGCTTATCTTTCTTCTTCAACTCTTCGGGGATTTCTAAGATCATAATTTCCCCTACTAGCTCCTGTGTTCGAGGCAGAAGTTCCATTTCTTTGGCTGTTAATTTTCCTTTCAGTAAATCATCGACAGTTACTGGTTTCTGCCGTTCTGGGAAAGCAAATTTAGTATTAACTACTTTGGCATTGGGAACGACCACTTTTTTGACCATGGGGAAAAAAATATGATCCAATTCTTTCACCGGATTATAACCCTGATGAACTAGATTTTTCTTAACTAAGAATTCTTTGACTTTCTGAGCGTATTTCAGTTCGGTGTAGGCTGCGAGCATGGGGTGAAGAAGGAACAAGACTTTATAAAATTATTCTGTGGTCAATTTCCGCCAATTTTCCTTATAGTGCTGGTATTTGGCATTAAATTCTTCTTTTGAAGTGGCCGCAATCTGTAATTGCTGTAATTTTTCCTTCAATAGACTTAATGCCGCTTCTTTCTCTTGTTCACTGGACATTTTCTCCAGTTCAATAATATAGCCATAGCCTTTAGTATAATCCAGCATCACGCTAATGCCGTGCCAATGAAAAGTGTGTCGTTTCCGAAACCATTTGATATTAACATGGTATCCTAAAGTCAAAAATAATTTTTCCAGAGTTTCGAAGTGCTGGGCATCAAATTTGATTTCTATTTCCTCACGATGTTCGTCATGAAGCTTTCCTTTCTTAAGCCAAATCTTAGCATAGCTATTGTTGCGCTGAATGCGTAGATCTTGTCCAGAATCAAAATAATATGTTTCCTGATCATCTTCATGCAGAAATGTTCCTTCCCGATGAAAAAATGCTAAAAGCTCCACATACTTTTCTGAAGAAATAAAACTTCTAATCTCAACCTCAATATTATTCATCTTCTATCCAAAAAAACTCTTTAATCCCTTCTGAGCCATCTCTTTCTGCACTTCTTTGAGCTTTTCTATTTTAGTTCTGACTCGCTCTTCACCAAAATCATGGCCCTCAACCAGTAAAGTAAACAATTTCTTCTCATCAATCTTCTTCCATTCCAATTTATAGTCATCGATCACCGGCATCTTCTTGATAGTATCAAAAACTTCCCGCCATTTCAAATCAGGGTAGTTTTTGTTCCATTCCACTTTTGCGAAAAGAGCATCAAAGTCAGTTCCGTACTCTTTGAGTAATTTCAATCCGGTTTTCGGACCGATGCCTTTGACTCCGCCAGGATTATAATCGGTGCCAACTAAAACCGCCAGCACAATCAATTGGTCAAGTTCAAGTTTCAAATGATTTAGCACTTCCGGCAAAGAGATCATTTCCGGATTCACTTTTTGATACGCGAGAGTTCCTGCTTTCTTTCGCCTGCCTTCAATGGACAAATTACGAACCAGTAAAGGACAATTAAAAATTAAATTATCATAATCCTGACTTACGGAAGCATACGCATCGCCATTTTTGACCATGCGCGCGGTCTGCGCTTCTCCTTCAGAAGGAGCTTGGACGATGGGCAGACCTAAAGCAGTAATGACAGCCTTGGCATCTTCACGCATGTCTTTAGTTAGAATTGCCGTTCTGGCGGCAAATTTGCGCATAGATTCAAGATCTTTATCTTCTGATGCTTCTTTAAGTTTGAGAAATGCTTCTTGTTTTACTGCCGTGCGCTTTTCCCAGGTTTTCTGTTTGATTTCTGGCGGCCGGCCGTCAAAGACAAAGACTAATTTCAAGCCCTGTTCCATTAAAGCCGTAGTTCTGCTGAATAAGCCGATTAAATGTGAAGTAACTCTTCCTTTGCTGTCAGTCAAAACAGAACCATCAGGAGAACGAATGGTAGTGAGAAATTGATAAAGCATATTCATGGCATCAATTGCCAGTACTTTCCCTCGCAGATCAGCAATAGAAATTTCTTTTTTTATTACTAATTCTTTAAATTGCAGGCCCATATTTTCTCCCAGCAGGTTTTACCGTCAATTTATGATTATAGCCAGAGTGGTTAGCCCAGTCAACGCCAGAATCTACGGCCAAGGCCAAGGCCGCTCCTACCGCCGGCACTAATACAATCATGGTCAGCGGCACTTCTTTGGTGGACATACTTTGCTTCTTCTCATTGAGGTAATCTTGAAAAGCAGCGTCAATCCGTTGCTTCTCGTCTTTGTAATGCCCTTCAAACATAGCCACCAAATCACGTTCTCGGCCAAAGGAAAGAATCAGACGTTTTTCCTGCAGGGTAGAGATGCCTTTCTTATAATATTCATAACTTTTTTTGAGGAAAGTATTTTGAATATTTCTGGTGCGGAGCAGTGAGCGGCAAGATCTTATTTGTTTTTTTCGATGGCTAACGAAATCACCCTGGAGGTTTTGCATATTACGAGCACGTCCCAATAAAGTCTTGAAATTGTGGTGCTTATATGCTTTTTTTTCTATCAGGGACATGCCGCTTAAAATTTTACGAAAATCTCTTCTGATGCTTTGCAGAGTAGTTCGTGAAGCCACTGTTTTTTTGAGGAAGCGCTCTAAATCTTCCCGTCGATTATGTTTGAAGTAATCATAGAAATGTTCGGCACGCTGATAATCTAAAGCACCAAGTTCCATAAAATTATTTTTTATTTTCCGTTCGGCTTCTTTCATTTCATACGCTATTGTTTGATAATCAACCATATTAATCACCTTTTCTCCATTTTCGCAACTAAAGCATTTTGAAAAGCATCGGTAGCCAGCATCTCTTGGGCTTTTTTAGTAAGTTCATTAGTGTACAGAAATAACAAAGGAAGTTTTTTTATCTGCGCTTCCATATATGCTGCAGAAACATCGCCTTCATCGCATTTTGCTTTCTTTTTTGCTTTACAGAAATAGGTTACGGTTCCTACCGCAGATGGTACTTTAATCAACATATTAGTTTCAGCATTCTTACGGATTATTTCTTTTTCCTGAATGATGATCTCTTTCATAGTTAAGAAAGATTCAGCGGAAGTAAAGAAGTCATCTGAAGCTGGTTCCTGTGGTGCGAGATTTTTAGTGGTTTTTCTTCCTTTAGGTCGGCCGCGGCGGGAAAGCACTTTTTCAATTTTTTCATGAAGCTCTTCTTTTGGTTCTTCTGATAAATCTTGGTCTAGATCTTCCGTCTCATCTTTAGCAGAAGAATTTACAGGAGAAATTTTAGCCAATTCTTTGGCCTGCTCTGCTGAAAGCTGGATGGCATAATCGTCTGCTAACTGTTCTGCAGAGTCAGGGTGATCTTGTGGATTAGATTGAAGAGCTTGAGGTAAGGTTGGTTGTTCTTCTATGGCCGGAGCTTCTGGTTTGACAAATAATACTTTCTTAATTCCGGTCGATGCTTCTTCATCTGAAAGCATATGCCATTTCCAGAAAAGTTCTCTGCTGCCAGCAACTGTTACCTGCAAGGGGATGGCAAAATCTTTCAAAGAACGTAAGGCCACTTTGGAAAGCAGATCTAAAGCGTTTTCCCGCAGAATTTTCTGCTGCTTGAGAGCTTCCAGGACTTGATAATCTTTAGGGTTGAGATTTCCTGCAGCAAAATGATATAATTGTTCTTCCTGGCCGGCTAAGTAGTAAAGCGGAGTTCCACCTATTTTTAAGTTAGAGACTTTTACTTTTCCTTGAGCTGCCAGATCAGAAAGATGAGCTGAAGCTAGCAATATTTCGGTGCCAATATTCTTCGCCACTTTGGAAGGAATAGTCGGCCCTACTACCTTCAAAAAATAGAGAATTTTATCCTGGTCGCGCATACGCTTTTAGGAAGAAATGCGGTTTATATAGTTTTCTTTACTGTACTTTATGTACTATAATATTAGGCCTACGGCCTAGTCCAGCTGACCTGGTAATAAGTGACATCATTCTCATCATCTACGATAGCCAGAAGTAAGCGTTTCTTTGTGCTGTGGGCAACTCTATTCTTGGCGCTGAATTCATGCCAGGTAAAAACGCTGGCTTCATGTACCGGAAAGACAATCCATTTAGCGTGATCCT
>DATDUF010000068.1:0-2469 GCA_035290485.1 Candidatus Nanoarchaeia archaeon | reverse complement strand
GCGTCCCTTAGGAGTGCTTGATAATCTTAGAAGATTGCGGCATAATATTAATTATAATGGATACAAGCCGACTATTCACGAAGTAAAGGATGCAGTTGAAATTGCTAACGGCTGTTTTGAGCCGATTCTGAAAGAAGTATTGAAATTAGTGAAATAATCACTTTTTATCTTCTTCTTTAGATGGAGAAGGGAAGTACAAATCGCGCATTTTCTGATCGAATATCGGTTTAGAATGTTCACAGACAAAGTGATCTTTATGCGCTGCTAAGAGAACATCGCCCAAAGCAGGAGCTTGGTCAGGAATACGTCCTGAAAAAGTTTCCCAGTCGTAACCAGAGATATATGGTCTTGCTGCCGGCAATATTAATTTTTTGGTTACTGCTTTGAGAAGTCTTTGTTCAGGTTTTTCTAACGTCGCGCCTATCGGCGCTTCCTGCTCACTGACCTGCGCCTCCGGCGCTACCCCGACTGGACGACCATCGAGGTCGAGGTCGTAAAGGTCGTAGCCATCAGCAGTAAAGACATAATTTTTTCGCCAGGCTGGAAGGACTTCTGCTGGTGCATGCAAACGCCGCTTCATAATATATGCTATCGATACAGGAAGCCTGTCCTCTGCGCGAAGCTCTGGCATAGTTTCGAATAGAGAACCATAAAATGAAGTATGTCTATCTCCTTCATCCTTTCCATTCAGCTGAAGTTGTGTTTCAAGTGCCATCAAATTATGATTTCAAACAGTTCTTTATAAGAATTTCCTAGTAATTCACTTTTCTTCCACACTTACAACATTCTTCTCAACTTTGAATGCTACCGGCAGGAATTTCTCCACCACATACATATTGGTTTCCGCATGCTTGCTTATTTCTCCTGCTTTAATCTTAGAACCCGGCAATAGCCCCATGAACTGAATCAATTGGTCAGCAAGATGATGGTCGACAGCCGCATGTGCATCGACCTGTTTCTTTAATTCTTCTGCTGCTTCTTTGCCGATCTCTTCTGAACTTTTATTTTTCTCAACAAGTGCATCGCCGGCCAGAAGAACCGGATTGTCGTAATCTACTTTTCCGTCCCGGCTGAATACGCCCCAGACTAATGCTTCCCCGCCGACACTTTCTGCTTTGGCGTATTCTACCCTTATATTGACAGGAACATTATACTGTTTGACGCTTCCGACTACTGCATTCTTGATTCTCTCGCCAACTTCTTTCTCCTGTAATTCTACAGAGACATTAATGATACCGCGGATTTGCTCCAGCTTCCCTTGTTCTAGCATAATAATTTTAGGAACTTTGAAAGGTAATTCGTCCGATAGTGCAGAAAATGATTCGTATTTATGAATATTGAAACGGGGACTGATTTCCAGCCGGATTAACCCCTGGCCTTTAGGATAATAGCCGCGCTTGAGAATCTTCACTTCAATTTTTTCTACAAAGCGATTAAGATACGGAAGAAGAATATTTTGTAAATAATCGACAGAAGCCTGCCATTTGCCGCAAGTACCGCCAGCGATGTTGAAGGTGACTTTCCCTGGCGCAAACAAACTGGGAAGGATTAATGCTTGTAGCAATAGGGTGATACTTCCAGCTGTGCCGATATCAATATCATAAATTCCTTTTTTTATTTTTCCCGGCTTGAAATGAAGCTCAATAGAGCCAAGATCAATGTTGTTGGTTTCTGCTTTGCACAATTCTTTCAATGTTTTGATAGCGGTAAGATGCTGCGGTTTCAATCCGGAATCAGCTCTTCCGGCACGGATGTTAGTGACTTTGAACTCTTGACCAGTCAAGGCGGAAAGGGCTAATGCTGTTCTTACTAATGCTCCGCCGCCTTCGCCGTAGTTGCCGTCTAAAATGATCATAGGGTGAGAATCTAGTAGTGGTTTTTATTAGTTGTTGTTTTGTACAAGATTTGTACAAAAAATTTTAATATAAATCTTCATTTTAACGATTTATGAACAAAACAATAAAACGTTTATACCGTAGCAGAAGAGACAAAGTCATTGGCGGAGTCTGCGGTGGAATTGCACGGTACTTAGATGTCAATCCAGTAGTGGTAAGATTAGTTTGGGCTATTGGAACATTGATTTCTATGGGCGCAGGACTTCTTGCATACCTTATTGCTTGGATAATTGTTCCTGAAGAGCCTTCTTTAAAACAAAAATCTTAATAAAAGAAAGCCAGTTCTGTTATTCTATGGGGACGTAGTATAAACCAATCTACGTTAGTAGTTGGGTAAATCCTGGCAGAATATGGGCCTCCAGTAATGGAAGGTTGAGCTTAGTCGCAATGAAAAAAACCTTTCCCTGAAGTCAGCCTGAGATCCGCGTTCAAATCGCGGCGTCCCCACCTCTTCTTGATTCTTTGTTTCAGCTATTTTATAAACAGGCGCCAACCGGCTTTTAAAGATGAATGCTCCAACAAAGAAAACTTTAGAAAATTTAGCTATTAAAACACAAACGGCTTTGAAAAGATT
>DATDUF010000067.1:0-3134 GCA_035290485.1 Candidatus Nanoarchaeia archaeon | reverse complement strand
AATCAAGCTGGCAGAAATCTCTCCATACCTACAAAAAATAATTCCCTTAATTGAAGATTCTAATGTCGTAAAAGTAGGAGTAGCTTTAACCTTCTACGTGGCCTGCGAATTGGCTAAAGAAGATGGCTGCAAAGTCATTTTCTCCGGCTTAGGAAGCGAAGAGATCTTTGCCGGCTATGAACGGCATAAAAACTCTGCCAACATCAATCAGGAATGTCTCTCTGGATTACTGAAAATGTATGAACGCGATCTGTATCGCGATGATGTCATCACTATGGACAACAGCATGGAGTTACGTCTGCCTTTCTTAGATCTGGAATTAATTGATTACTCTCTAAAAATTCCGGAAAAATACAAAATTAAAGGTGAAGTCACTAAGTACATTCTCCGAGAAATTGCCTTAGATAAAGGTATTTCCAAAGAATTTGCCTTCAGAAAGAAAACTGCGGCCCAATACGGCTCTAAATTTGATTATGCGATAGGAAAACTGGCTAAGCAAAACAATTTTCCCTCCAAATCAGCTTATCTCAGAACATTTTATCCCTCACACAACCTCAAGCTGGGAGTTTTATTCTCTTCAGGAAAAGATTCCACTGCTGCTGCATATATCATGAAACAACAGAACTATGAATTAACCTGCCTGATTCACATCAAATCAGAAAACCAAGATTCCTATATGTTTCAGACTGCCGGCACAGAACTAGTTGAAATGCAAGCGGAAGCAATGAGTTTGCCGATCCTCATTCAGAAAACCAAAGGAGAAAAAGAAGCAGAGTTAGTTGATTTGGAAAAAGCATTTGTGGAAGCCAAGAATAAATACCAAATTGAAGGCATTGTTTCCGGTGCTTTATTCTCCACGTATCAACGGGATAGGATCGAAAAGATCTGTGACAAATTAGGTTTGAAAATATTTTCCCCTTTATGGCATAAGCCGCAGGACCAGCATATACGGGATTTACTGGCAAATGGTTTTGAAATCATACTAACTGCGATTGCCGCAGAGGGCCTAGATAAAACTTGGCTGGAAAGAAAATTTGTTCAGAAGGATATAGAGAGATTATGGCAGCTTAACAAAAAATATGGGATTAACGTGGCCGGAGAGGGCGGAGAGTTCGAATCCTTAGTTCTGGATTGTCCTTTATTTACTAAGAAAGTAGTCTTGGAAAAAACTGAAATAATCGAAGAAGATAAAAACAGAGCACACTTAGTTATCAAAAAAGCAAAATTGATTTCAAAATAAAATGAAAACCATCATGTGCTTCGGCACTTTTGACTTATTGCACCTTGGACATCTAAATTATTTCCAGCAAGCCAAAAGATATGGAGATTATCTGGTTGTGGTAATTGCCCGAGATAAAACCAAGATTGCTCAAAAGAAGGAAGTTATCTTCTCGGAACGAGAACGCCTGGAGCTGGTAAAAAATCTGCGTGTGGTTGATG
Source organism: Candidatus Nanoarchaeia archaeon (assembly GCA_035290485.1). Lineage (GTDB taxonomy): Archaea > Nanobdellota > Nanobdellia > Woesearchaeales > GW2011-AR9 > JACPIL01. The sequence goes on along the minus strand of DATDUF010000067.1, from coordinate 1,694 downwards.
AAGCAGTGCTCGGCTATCCAGATGATCACTTCAGAATCATTGAAGAAAAGAGGCCAGATATCATTTTCTTAGGCTATGATCATAAGATTGATGAGAGAGTATTGGCCAAGAAATTGATGGAAAGAGGTTTAAGTCCTGTAATTAAAAGAGCTAAACCGTTTAAGATTGGAAAGCATAAGTCGACGTTGCTGAGAGAGAAAGTATTGCAGAGTTAATCTAACACCGGGATTGAATCAAGTTCTTGCTTGTAAACTCTTTTGAATATGCCCGCTACGATCTCATAATTCTTTTCTGTAAACGGAGATAAAACCCATAAAAATCGCTCAATTCCTTGCTTATCACTACCTCTGGCACAGCATCTAATCTCATCTAAATAGGGAGAACCATTCTGTAAAATCACCTGAAATGAACTGTTCATCAAACGTAGATAAGAATCCAACGTCATCCTTTCGTCATGGTGTCTTGCTATTGAATTATCTATTTTATCAAACCACTTCTGGGCTTCTTCTAACTCCTGATTATTATAGATTGCTTTAAGAAATGCCTTGTTCTGCCTCAAGGGTCTATCGTCTAAATGAATTTGGTTACGTTGCATCTCACTCTTCCTTCCTCATCGTCAATTCCTTCGGGATCCGATACTCATCCCATCTTACTCGACCAGCTTTCACCGCATCGCGAATCTTTCTCTGAACTGTATTCAATTCAGCACCGCCACTCTTCACTTCCACAAACACAATCTCAGTAACTTCTTTCTCATCCAATCCTTCAAAGACAAGTAGATCAACTGGCTTGCCCAGAAATTTACACTCAGTAGGCTTGTACTTAAAGTTCGGCAAGTATGGCGCAAGTTGTTCAGAGAACTGTCCTCCTAAAGATGCTCGGGAACGCTCCACAGAATCTTTCTTGATCCCGGGAATCTGCTCTTCCCAGTGTCGATCACGTTGCAATGAACCAGCTACAGAACCTATCTTATAGGCCAGCGCGGCAACTGCCATAAATAAAAGCAACACTACGATCAGCAAGACATCCATCTCTTGACACTTGTTGCAGAAACCTTAAATATTTTCTCGTAAACAATCACATAATAAACAAAAAAGGTGATCTACATGGTCTTAAAGAAATTACAAAAGTTTCATATGGAAGGGTATGCAATCTTCCGCATAGTTGTAGGCTTGATGTTTGTACAGCATGGAGCGCAGAAATTATTAGGCTGGTTCGGCGGAAAGGCAGTTGAATCGTTAGCCAGCTTGATGGGTGTAGCCGGAATGATAGAACTGGTCGGCGGATTAGCCATCGCTTTAGGATTCTTCTCACGGCTTGCTTCAATAGGAGGAATGGCTGTCATGATTGGGGCTCTTGCCAAAGTACATTTTCCGCAAGGATTAATTCCTATTATGAATAAAGGAGAGCTGGCCTTACTCTTCTTAGCTTGCTTCATCATGGTCGCCGTGCACGGCAATGGCAAATGGAGCTTAGAACAAGCCTTGTTGAAGAAAGAAGTGTTTTAGAAATTTTAATTTTTTATTTTTCCTTCTTATTTTCAATTATTTTTATTATTTCTTCTCCATCGCCGCTTTTACCAATCCTAAAAATAAGGGAGCAGGTGTACTCAATCTACTTTTCAGTTCCGGATGCGCCTGCGTGGCAATAAAATAAGGATGATTTTTCAGTTCGATAAATTCAGTCAGGTTTCG
>DATDUF010000066.1:0-3175 GCA_035290485.1 Candidatus Nanoarchaeia archaeon | reverse complement strand
AGGTGGAGTTCTCATCATAAAGAAAAAAGGATGTATCGTAATCTCGAGCAGTTAAAATCTGGTCTGGCTCTAGTAAAAGTAGAAACACCTTTACCCTTGCCCTTGCAGCGTTTTTTTCCTGAAGAGCAGGTGGTGGCAGTTCTAGCTGATCATCGAGAAAAGGATAATAAAATAGTCAAAGAGTTAATTGAATTAGGAGTTTCGGTTAAAACCGGACAATTAGAATCAGCAGATTATTTGATTTCCGGGCGAGTAGCAGTGGAATTAAAAAAAGTGCCTGATTTTGTCGCCTCGCTCATTGACGGGCGGATGTTGGAGCAAGTGCGGAACTTAAAAAAGAATTTTGATAAAGCTATTGTTATCATTGAAGGAGAGGAAGATATTTACGCCGTGCGTAAGGTTCATGCCAATGCTATTAGGGGGATGTTAGCATCGATTGTGCTTGATTTTGGGGTGCCAGTACTCTATACCAAAAATCCGCGCGATACCGCTGGCTTATTAGCCGTGATGGCCAAACGCGAGCAGGATAAGGGCAGTGATTTTTCGTATCATGAACGCAAGCCCCATGCTGAAGAAGAGCAATTAGAGTTTTTTGTATCTTCTTTACCAGGAATTGGCCTGCAAACCGCGCGAAGCTTACTAGAGCAATTTGGCAGTATCCGAAACTTAGTCAATGCTTCCAAAGAAGAATTGCTGGCAATTAAAGGGATAGGAGAAAAGACCGCCGAGCGTTTGGTGATGCTGTTTGGGAAGGAATATGAGAAGAAAGAGGGGAAGTGATGGATTATTATGTAGATACCTGCATTTGGCTTAATCTTTTTAAAAAAGAAGGTGATGAAACCAAAGGCATTCCCTACTGGAAACTCGCCAAAGACTTCATTGAGCAGATTGAAGATGACAACGATTTCATAGTAATCTCTACTATCACCCTCAAAGAACTAACTTTCAAGTTGGGCAACAAATTCAATGAAGTAAAACAATTCTTCCAAGAAAGCGACTCTATCAAAATCATCAAAACTACACCAAACGATTACGACCAAGCACGGCAGTGGGAGCAAGAACATCAACTTCTCAGTTTCTATGATTATCTGCACGTTGCAATTGCCAAGAGGCTAAATGTTCCTCTCATTACAAGAGATAGGGATTTAATGGAATTCGCACAAGAGCACGTGAAAGTTTTCAGACCAGAAGATTTACTCCGCTAACTTATTAATCGCTTCAAGATTAAACTTTTCTTTAGATAGCTTTTTTCGCATTTCTTTTACTTCTTTTACAGAATCACCTGTATTAGGAATTATTCCTACTAATTTATCTAGAATTAATCTTCTTACTGCATCCCGAATAACATCTGACCTATTTGCATATATACCAGTTTCTACCAAATCATCTACTTTTTCTACAATCCCAGGACTTAGCCTAACTTGTAGTGTATCCATTACCATTGTAATGTAATTGTAATGCGTTTACTATAAAAACCTTTCGGTAAATTTACGGTAAAAAAAGTCAATATTCACTTTTTTAAAATTCTAGAGGCTTTATACACACCATAAGCCATATTTGTACCTAATGCATAACACGCCACATCTTGCCAATCAAAATTAGCAGCTCTAGGAATAGAATCAAGATATTCAACAAACGTGGTGCCGGCAACAACAAAGGCTGCGTTTCCCAGTATCATCGAATCAAGCGTCTTTAAATCTGATTCAAGTGCCGTGGATTGCGACTTTAGGATGTTTAAGCCTGTCACTGCACCTAAAGAGACCATGGCAGCGGACCAACAGAAATCGGTAAGATGTCCCATATACCATTCGTAGGGAATTTCTCTATGAAATACCCGCATCTGTTGATTTTTACCCCAATATCCCGCGACTACATTGGCAATTGCAAATGATCCGTTAACTACTCGTGCTTTAAACATTTTTATTTTGGAATAAGATTGTTTTAACTAGTTTATGGTTGGATTACTAATCCTCAAACAGCGCCCCTTTCACCACCAGCACTTTTCGAAATCCTAATTGATCCATCAACTCCGCCGTCTTAAAAGCTCTGCCTCCAGTGTGGCAATACACTACATACGTTTTACTCGGTGCAAGTTGTTCAATCTTATCGGGAAAATCTTCTTCATAAAAATCAAGATTATGCGCCTTCTGCAAATGTCCTTGGGCAAATTCTTCCGGGGTGCGCACATCCAGGATAGTAAGATCTGCCTGAGGAGTCGTTGTCAATTTACGCGCTTGTTCCGGCGTTATAATCTCAATCATAGTTTTATCTTTCCCGTCTGCCAATCTTTTAACAGCAGCCTAGCAGCAGTGTTAAGGTCTGGTTTTCCACCTTTTTGCAGGCAATTGCGCCGGATAGCAATTTCTTCCAGCATTTCTTCTGGGGTGTTAGTCTGAAGATGATAATACTTTCGCAGCAGTTCGCCATATTCGGCTATCAGCCCCAAAGCCGCATCCTCAGAATCTCGGATCTTGCTGTAATCAATAGCACCAATTTTCCCATGTTTAAGTGGATCTTTTTCTTTCCAGGGAAATACGCCGGGAGTGTCGAGCAGCATAATACGCGCATCAACTCGAACTTTTTGAATTCCTCTGGTAAAGCCGCTCTCCGAAGAGGTTCGGGCTGATTTGCGCCCGGCTAAAGCATTAATCAATGATGATTTTCCAACGTTGGGATACCCCACGATACCAACGGTAACCGACTCCCCTTTGGAAAGCTCTAAAATTTTCTTCTTCAAGATAGTCGTGCCTAATTTTTGAGTGCTGGAAATAAAGACCGAAGGGCGCAAGTCTTTATGCAGGTGTTCGAGGTCTTCTTTGTGAACTAAATCTGCTTTGGTGATAACATAGAGAAGATTTTTTTTCAGTTGTTTGATTTTATGTTCAATCTCTTTGTTTCTGGTTTCTTCAATCATCCGAGCATCGAGCACTTCGATGACAAGATTGCTGTTGCGCAGTACTTCATTCACAATTTTCCAATATTGAGTCATAGTTATTCTAAGGGGCTGGTAGTTTATAAAGTTATTAGAGCTTCCGGCTCTGTCCTAAATCTCGCTTTGCTCGACCGCCACGAGCTTCTCGCCTCTCGCTTAGGCAATCGCAGGCGCTCATTCCCGTAGGGAGCTTCCCCTTTTCGCGCTTGATGATGCTCTCGAAGAGGCTCAACTTTATGCTCA
>DATDUF010000065.1:0-15408 GCA_035290485.1 Candidatus Nanoarchaeia archaeon | reverse complement strand
AATAAGCATTTCGTGCTTTCGTAAACTTCTAATTTAAACATTTTTCGAGAATCTAAACCATATTCCCGTCATTACCGATATATTTATAAATAACCTCTATCCCAAAAGGGAAACTAAGTAAAATAGGCGCAAATCACACTGGTCGGCAGCGTCGATTAAATGATCTGCGTCAAATCAGCCTGAAAAGGCAACCATCGCTAAATCATCACTGATCTCTCGGATGGAAGCCATGAATAGGCAATTACACTACAATGGGACAACCTAAAGCACCAAGACATGGAAGTATTCAATTTTGGCCTAGACGAAGAGCTAAACATTCCGTAGCCAGACTTAGATCATGGGCTCCCGAAAATAAAGCTAAGCCTTTAGGATTTATCGGCTATAAGGCTGGCATGACTCATCTTCAAGTTATCGACAATCGTCCTCGTTCTTTAAACAAAGGGGAAGAAGTCAGCGTGGCTTCAACCATTATCGACTGCCCACCTATGACCGTGGCAGGCGTGTGCTTCTATGACCAGCATCTTACCGGCGTGCGAAAAGCAGGCTGTGTCTGGGCAGATAATTTATCCAAAACCTTGGGAAGAAGAATCCAATTACCTAAGAAAAAACCAAGCAAAACTTTCGACAATTTCACTCAATTCCAAGACGTGCGACTTCTAGTTCATTCCAATCCAACTGCAGCTGCTATCGGCACTAAAAAACCAAAATTATTGGAAATAGCTCTCGGCGGAAGCAATCAAGAAAAATTAGCTTACGCAAAACAAGTTCTGGGTAAAGATATTAGTGTTGAAGAAGTCTTTGAACCAGGCAATTCCTTAGATATTCACGGTATTACTAAAGCAAAAGGATTCCAAGGGACAGTTAAGCGTTTCGGCGTTCCTATCCGACAGCACAAGGCAGAAAAGACTAAGAGAGGTATCGGAACTCTTGGTCCATGGCACCCAAATAGAGTACGCTACAGCGTTCCTCAGTCCGGTAAAATGGGATTCCACTTAAGAACAGAATATAATAAACAATTGCTTAAAGTCGGTAAAAACGGCGCAGAAGTTTCTCCTAATGGCGGAATTACCAAATACGGCCTCGTGAAAAATAATTATCTTTTAATTCGAGGTTCAGTTTCCGGAACCAAGAAAAGACCAGTAGTATTAACCAAATCAATCCGTCCTGATCATTCCATGACTAAAGAAGCACCACAAATAAAGTATGTATCGGTGAAACCATAAGATGAAATTACCAATCGTAAGCAGCGGAAACAAGAAAACTGGCGACATGAATATGCCTAGCCAGTTTAAAGAAGAATTCCGCCCAGACCTGATCAAGCGCGCTGTACATGCGTTATGGAGCAAAGCACGACAAGCTTATGGTGCCAATCCAGAAGCAGGTCTACGACATTCCTCAAAATTAAGTAAGCGAAGACGAAAATACCGCGGCTGTTACGGTTTTGGTATCAGCAGAATCAACAGAAAAATTCTTTCCCGTCGGGGAACCAGATTTAATTGGGTAGGAGCATTTTCTCCTCAAGCAGTTGGTGGGCGACGATCACACCCGCCTAAAGCCTGGAAAGTATTAGAACGCAAGATCAACAAAAAAGAAAATCGCAAAGCAATCCGCTCTGCTATGTCAGCTACATTATTGAAAGAAGTAGTAGCAGGACGAGGACATAAATTACCAGCTGAATATCCATTTGTAGTAAATAGCACTGTAGAATCACTTTCCAAGACTAAAGAAGTAGAAAAATTATTGCTGGACTTAGGATTTGCAGCAGAATTGACACGCTCCTCTCAGAAAAAAGTTCGCGCCGGTATGGGAACTATGCGCGGTAGAAAATACAAGCGCAAGAAAGGAGTATTAATAGTTACCAGCGGCGACTGTCCTTTGCTAAAAGCAGCTCAGAACGTTCCCGGAGTAGACGCAGTGGAAGTAAAAGCAATCAATGCAGAACTACTTGCTCCCGGTGCAGATGCAGGCAGGGTAACCTTATGGACAGAAAAAGCAGTACAAACAGTAGCAGATGAAAAATTATTCCTCTAATAAGACACTATGGCAAAAAAAACCACGCAAAAGGAAACTGAACCGGTAAAAGCTGAAGCAGTTCAGGGTTCATTCGATCCTTATACCGTGATCAAAGCTCCTTTATCGACGGAAAAGAATATTCGCCAAATAGAATCTGATAACAAGATTGTCTTCGCAGTCTATCCTTCTGCTACTAAAGCAGACGTAAAAAAAGCAGTGGAAGAACTCTATAAAGTAAAAGTAATCAAAGTTAACATTGACAATTCATTCACTGGGGTTAAGAAAGCCTATGTGAAATTAAGTCCAGAAAATCTAGCCTCAGATTTGAGTGCAGATTTAGGGTTGATCTAAGATGGCAACAATTGATTTATTTGAAGTAGGTAAGACTAAGGAAGTCAACGGAGAAGCAGATTTAGATTCATTAACGCAAGGAGACGTAGTTAAAGTATATTTTGGTCATAATTATGGTGAGATGATGTCCAAAGCACAAGAAATGAAATATGCAGGTGCAGATGGCCGAACAGTATTGTTCAACCACCAAAGTTCAAATGATTCAGGGACTTTGCAATTATCTAAAGATCTTGCATCTTATCGGGATGGAATTTTGGTACATCCTCAAGTAATAAGGTATAAAAAATAAATAAATCCTAAGAATACAAAATGGGTAAACGACTGATCCAACAACGACGGGGAAAAGGAACACCGCGATATCGCGCGCCTAGCCACCGCTACCAGGGAGAAGTCAAGCATTACGCATTATCAACTTCAGGCATGGTCACTGATCTTATTCACTGTGCAGGACATTCCGCGCCACTAATGGAAATTGCCTACTTAACCGGCGAGCGAGGCTTGGCTTTTGCTCCAGACGGAATCAGAGTAGGCGATGAAATTTCCGTAGGCGCTCCAGAAGTAAAAATAGGAAACGTCCTTCTTTTACGGGACATTCCTGAAGGTACTTTAATTCACAATATCGAATTGCAGCCCCTTGACGGCGGAAAATTAGTACGTGCCTCAGGTTCATCTGCACGAGTTATTTCCAAAACAGAAGAAGCAGTGCGAGTACAGCTGCCTTCCAAAAAAGAAAAATTATTTCAGCCAGAATGCCGGGCAGCAGTCGGTGTTCTTGCAGGAAGCGGCCGATTAGACAAGCCCTTCCTTAAAGCAGGATTCAAATATCATAAGATGCGGGCAAGAAACAAACTATACCCGATCGTTTGCGGAGTATCTATGAACGCAGTAGACCATCCATTTGGTGGGAAGTGTTCCCACGTCAAAGGACGACCTACTCAAGCACCTAGAGATGCTCCACCTGGACGAAAAGCAGGTAAGATCGCGCCGCGAAGAACGGGTAGAACTAAGAAATAGAGGATAATCGACCATGGCTAAAGAATTCACTTGGAAAGGAAAATTGGAAGACGATGCAGCTAAGTTAGACATGACGGAGTTCATGAAACTTATTCCTTCACGCTCACGAAGATCTTTGAAGAGAGGATTAACTGAAGCGCAAAAAGCATTGATGGTCCGCATCGAAGCAGGCGAAAATAATGTTAAGACTCATTGCCGGGATATGATTATTGTCCCAGTCATGGTCGGAAAGACTTTGCGCGTTTACAATGGAAAAGAGTACGTTCCAGTTATGATTATTGCTTCCATGTTAGGTCATTACCTAGGGGAATTTTCCCACACTCGACATGGAGTAACACACAGTGCAGCAGGTATTGGAGCAACCAGATCAAGTAAGGCTGTCTCCGCGAGATAAACATACAACTATGGCTACTACAACTAAAGCAAAAATGGAATCGGGGCATCTTGCTGCAGCGAAAGCATTGAACTTGCCGGTTTCAACCAAGCATTGCATCGAGATCTGCAGAACTTTGCGGTTCAAGGATGTTTCCTATGCTAAGCAGTTTTTGCAAGAAGTTGTAGAGTTGAAGAGAGCTGTACCTTTCAAAAGATTCGTTATGAATATGGGACACAAGAAAGGTATGTCTACCGGAAGATCTCCAGTTAAAGCTGCGTCTGAAATTTTAAAACTCTTAAAGTCAGTAGAATCAAATGCTCATTTCAAAGGCTTAAACACTAGTTCTTTGAAAATTACTAAGTTCGTAGCCAACCGCGCTCCTATTCCTATGGGTGGCGGAAGACATTCTACTGGAACTAAGCGAACTCACGTTGAAGTAGAAGTAAAAGAACGTGGAGTTGCAGGAAAGAAGAAAGTTGCAGAACCAGTAGCTGAGAAGAAAGAGCAGAAAGCAAAAGAAACTGTGAAACACGAACAACCAACGACAACTCAACACGATCACGCTCATGAACATGGTCATGATCACGCAAGTCATGCACATAGTCACACTCATACTGAACACAAGCATGAACATGCTCCAGCACCTGCAGCTAAACCTGCAGTCAAAGCTAAAATGGCTTCTGAAGAGCCATCCTCTGCGGATTTATTGCGAAGAGCACAACAAAAAGCTGCAGAATTAAAACAGCAAGAAAAAACTCGCAAAGACACTCAACAAGTTGAAAACTTATATGAAGAATTACAAAAGAAAGGTTCATTACGATCTGAGGGTGTACGAAAATGATTGAGAGAACATTTGTAGCACAGAGAACTCGGGAATATTACATTCGCAAGTTTGTAGAGAAATCTCTCGGTAACGTCGGGATATCTACTATCTCCTTGAAAAAAATCCCTCTAGGTGAAAAGATTGTCATTCACACCAGCAGACCTAGCCTGATTGTTGGTTCAAAGGGAGCAAATATCCGTTCCTTGACTAAAACTCTTAAAGAAAAATTCAACCTGGAAAATCCGCAGATTGAAATCAGCGAAGTTGTCAATCCATTCCTGAATGCTAATATTGTGGCAGAACGAATTGTTTCCTCTTTGGAACGATTTGGCTCAGCACGATTCAAAGGTATCGGACACAAGATGATGGAAAACGTCATGAATGCAGGCGCCTTAGGAATTGAAATTATTATCTCTGGTAAAATTCCAGGTGCACGAGCTAAGAGCTGGCGTTTTTACACCGGTTACTTAAAGAAATGCGGAGACGTCGCTCTTTCCGTCCGAGCTGCTAAAAAATCAGCATTATTGAAAAGCGGTATCATCGGCGTTAAAGTTGCGATCATGCCTCCAGATATTGTACTTCCTGATAAAATAAAACTCTTAGAAGAGCCTGAACAAATCATTGCTCCCGTCGAGAAAGAAGCTCCTGCAGCAAAAGCAGCTCCAGCTAAGAAAAAAAGAAGTACTAAAAAATCAGCAAAATCAAAAGATGAAACAGAAGTCAAGGCAGCAGAGACTGAAAAAACAGAAACAGTTACCGAAACTGCAACTGAAGCAGGTGACGCATGAAGGTCATAAAAGAATTGCGCGAGCTGCAAACACCTGAACTTAACAACAGATTGAAAGAATTTAAAAAGGAACTATTAAAATTAAAGATCGAAGTAGGAGCAGGAACCGGCAGTACCAGTTCTGGTAAAGTAAAAAGAACCAAGAAAAATATTGCTCGCATCCTGACTTTACTGAATGAACGAGAGGTGCAGCGTCAATAAACATGGTTGGCGTATGTAACCAGTGCGGGCTTCCAGAAGACCTATGTGTCTGTGAAGCCATTGCCCGTGAACAACAAAAAATCACGGTGGCCATAGAAAAGCGAAAGTTTGGCAAGAAGTATACGGTCATCAGCGGCATAAAGAAGGAAGCAAATATCAATGAGATATTCAAAGCTTTGAAATCAAAGTTTGCCTGTGGCGGAACAGCCAAGACCGGGCAAATCGAACTTCAGGGCGATCATAAATCAAGAATGAAGGCAGCATTGGTGGATCTGGGTTTCCCGGAAGAAACCATTGAAATTGCCTAAACTTGTCGGAATCAAGCAGATTCCGGCAGGAGCAATCCATGGCTCGAAAAGAAATTTCCCCTTACGAATTGATCGGTGAAATGATCGAAGTAGTAAGTTCCAAGAATTCAAGTAATCTTGGCATAAAAGGAAAAATTATCGACGAGACCAAGGAAACGATCACCGTTGCGCAGGATAATGGCAAAGAAGTTGTCCTGATGAAACAGATCATCACCTTTAAGCTGATGAAAAGCGGAAAAATAATTTCCGGCGAAGTAATCGCGAGACGGCCGGAAGACCGGCTGAAAGGGTAAGCAGTATCAAGATTATAACAAAGACGAGAAAAACAAAATGATGAAAGTCAGAAAAGAAGTATTGGGAATCGCGGCGCCGGAGCGCGCCTACGATAGTAAGTACTACGATAGCAACTGCCCTTTTACCGGCGGCTTAGTGGTAAAGAAAGAACTATTGACTGGGAAAGTAATCAAGAAAGATACTAACAAGTCAGCTACTATTGAATGGAACAGATCTTCCTATGTCCCAAAGTATGAGCGGTTTGCTTTGAAAAGATCCCGTTTGCGAGTACATAATCCTCCTTGCCTGGATGCACAAGTAGGCCAGCAAGTATTAGTGGCTAGAACTCGACCATTAAGTAAAACTAAGCATCATGTCATTATTCAAATCCTGGCAGAAGGAAAAATTGAACACGTCTTTGGCGCAGAAGAGCCAGGAAAAAAAATCGTAAAGAAGAAGAAAGCTGCTGAAGAAGCAGGTGAAGAAGAATGAAAGCACTCAAAAGTCATGTAACACGAGCACTTCCACACGAAGCACGAGTCAATACCTGTGACAACTCTGGCGCAAAAGTACTTAAGATTTTTTCCGTGGTAGGATCAAAAACCGTCAAAGCAAGAGTCGCTTCCGCAGGAGTGGGCGATTTAGTAATGGCTTCAGTCAAGAAAGGAAAATTAGAAATGAGAAAAACTGTAGTCTTAGCAGTCATCGTACGTCAGCGCAAGGAATACCGCCGAGCAGACGGAACTAGAATCAAATTCGAAGACAATGCCGCAGTGGTATTGAAAGATGAAAAAGGAAACCCTAAAGGGACAATTTTCAAAGGCCCTATTGCTAAAGAAGTTGCTGAGCGATGGCCGGCAGTAGCAAAAGTAGCCAGCATGATCGTATAGGTAAAAATGAATAACGAAAAATTTTCAACCAGTTGGAAGAGAAGCACTCAAGCGCGCAAACAGCGCAAGTTTAGATACAATGCTCCTCTTCATGTCCGGCAGAAATTAGTTCATGTTCATCTATCTCCTGAATTACGCCAGAAGCAAGGCACTCGCGCCATGCAAGTTCGCAAAGGCGATAAAGTAAAAGTCTTGCGCGGTAAATTCAGGAAACAAGAAGGAAAAGTTGAGAAAGTAGAATTGAAACGCGAACGCGTTTTTGTGACGGGTATGGATTACACGAAAAAGAACGGCACAAAAATTCCTGTACCTTTACGACCTTCAAATTTAATGATCGTGGTCTTAGATATGGCCGATAAACGACGTAAAGCAGGAAAAGAAAAACTGCAGAAGAAAGAAGACAAAGAATCTAAATCAAAATCAGGGGAATCTAAAAAATGAAAAATCACTTAAAACTTATCGCCGCACCGCGCACTTGGTTTATGCCGAGGAAAACTAATGTTTTCACTATTCGTCCTAATCCTGGCGCTCATTCCTTAGAATATGGATTGCCTTTAGGCTTGCTATTGCGGGATGAGTTGAAATTGGCTTCAACTACCGCAGAAGTGCGAAAGATCGTTACTCAGAAAGAAGTATTAGTTGACGGCGTAGCTCGAACTGATCATCGTTTCATGGTGGGATTATTTGATGTCCTTTCCGTTCCAAAACTTAAGAAACAATATCGCATGCTTTTAGATAAAAAAGGCAGGCTTTCCTTAAAAGAAATAAATGCCAAAGAAGCTGCTCTTAAGTTAGCCAGGGTGGTCGGCAAGACTGCTTTGAAAGGCGGAAAGATTCAATTCAATCTCCATGATGGTCGCAATTTAGTAAGTGACGCAAAAGCAAAAGTAGGAGACACTTTCGTGATTAGCTTACCTGCAGTAAGCGTTACTAAAATATTACCGGTCAAAAAAGGATCAAAAGTATTCCTGATCAAAGGAAAACACGCAGGAGATGTAGGCGTGTTGAAGGAAATTAAAGGTATGGAAGCAACTTATACTGTTGACGGAGCAGATATCGATACTGCGAAGGATTATCTATTCGTGGTCGGCGATAAAGATTCAGAAATAACCTTAGCATAAAAAAATACATAATCAAAATCAACCCAAAAAAATGAAAACGGCAAATAATGTCATGAAAGGAATCAGGATCGAGAAGATTACCTTAAACCTAGGAGTAGGAAAGAACGAAGACATGCTCAAGAAAGGCTTGAAATTATTGCATAAGATTACTTCCACTAAACCAGTTGAAACTAAAACCAAAAAGCGTATTCCTGGTTGGGGATTACGTCCGGGATTAGCAATTGGCTGCAAAGTCACGGTACGAGATGACTGCGCCAAATTGTTGAAGCGCTTACTCGCAGCAAAAGATAATGCTCTTGACCAGCGCAACTTTGACAATCAAGGAAATTTTTCCTTTGGAATTCCAGAGTATATTGATATCGAAGGATTAGAATATGACCCAGAGTTACGGATAATGGGTCTAGAAGCAGCAGTAACTTTAGAACGCCCTGGATTCAGAGTTAAGAAACGCGTCCTCAAGACAGCTCAAATCGGTAAAACTCACCAAATCAGCAAAGATGAAGCGATCTCCTTTGTTAAACAAATGGGAGTAGAGGTTCATTAACAATGACAACCAGCGATTACAAAAAAGCATTCACTCAACTGGATCATAAGCCAGTCAAGAAAGCTAAGTTCATCAAATTCAACAGTCCTAAAACACGGTCATGTGGAATCGCATTGCGAAAATGTCGCAATTGCGGACGAACCCGGGGGCACATCAACAAATACGGCTTACACATCTGCCGACAGTGCTTCCGAGATATGGGCCCCGAAATTGGGTTCAAGAAATATAGTTAATGAGGTAACAAAAAATGTTTAACGATCCATTGGCGGCTGCGTTGGCAAAAATCCTCAACGCGGAGAAAGTAGGGAAGCGTGAAGTACTGATCAAGCCAGCCTCGTCTATAATTAAGAGAGTATTCACTCTGATGAATGAGCAAGGATACATAGGCTCTTTTGAAGAAATAGATGATGGAAAAGGCAGCGTCTTAAAAGTAAATCTCCTGGGTAACATCAACAAATGCGGCGTCATCAAACCTCGCTTTTCCACAGCTAAACATGAGTTTGAAAAGTGGGAAAAACGATACTTGCCAGCTAAGGATTTTGGAATCATTGTTGTTTCCACACCGCAAGGATTAGTAACTCATAATTCAGCGAAAGATAAACAAACCGGAGGAAGACTGATTGCCTATTGTTATTAGTCCGGCATTATAATAAAATATCCAAACAAATACCATGAAAGACGATCTAAGACGGGAAATTGAACTGAAGCCCGGGGTAACTGCCCAGCTACAAGGAAGTCTGCTCAAGATTAAAGGCCCGAAAGGAGAAGTCAGTAGAGTTTTCCTACATCCGAAGATTAACGTATCCATGGAAGGAAATAAAATCAAGTTGTTTGCTCCTAAAGCTACTAAAAGAGAAAAAACTATGCTTGGATCTTTTGAATCTCATATTGTCAATATGGTTCAGGGTGTAGTAGAACCGTACGTTTACAAATTAAGAATTTGCTCCGGTCACTTCCCTATGAGTGTATCAGTGGCAGGACATGAAGTCGTGATCAAGAACTTTTTAGGTGAAGCAGTTCCTCGTAAAGTTGAGATCCTAAAAGGAGCAGAAGTCAAAATTAACGGAGAAGAAATAGTTGTCAGCAGTCCGGATGTGGAAGTGGCTGGTCAAACTGCAGCAAATATAGAAAGTATTTGCCGAGTCACCAACCGCGATCGCAGAATTTTCCAGGACGGATGTTACATCACTCATAAAGCTGATAAAAGTCTGAAAGTATAAATACCATGGCCAAAGAACAATTACTAAAACTGAGAGCGGAAATGAAGAAGCCTGCCTTCGTAGTGAAGGAATCAAACTTTAATGCAGGAGTCAAAGTCAGATGGAGATTTCCACGCGGAAGACACTCTAAAGTACGTCAGATGCACTGCGGTCGTCCGGCTATGCCTAATCCTGGATATGGGGCACCTGTAGAAGTACGAGGGCTACACAAATCTGGTTTAGAAGTAGTTATGGTACGCAACGCAGAAGAATTGCAGACCTTAAATATAAAGACGCAGGGAGCAGTCATCTCCGCCAGTGTCGGTGCCAGGAAAAGATTATCATTATTAGAACTGGCCCAACAGAAAAAAATTACTTTACTTAACGTCAAAGACGCAGGCGCTGCCGCGAAAAAATTAGTTTCCGATTTCGAGCAACGAAAAGAACGGCGCCAGAAGAGAACCGTAGAAATGAGCAAGAAAGAAGAACAAAAGAAGAAGAAAGCGGAAGAACTTGCTCAGAAAGAAAAAGAAAAGAAAAAGGCAGCAGAAGAAAGTGCTGAAGAAAAGAGTAAAAAAGAACACGATATGATGGAAAAAGTAGTAACTAAGAAACAATAAATACTCCTAAGAAATAAACAAAACATAAAAAATTCCAATAAAAGGTCAACATGAATAATAAAAAGAAACTTGCGGCAAAAATCCTGAATGTTTCACCGAAGAAAGTAGTTTTTTCAACGGAAGCATTAGATGATATTCAGAAAGCAATCACTCGTTCAGATATGCGCGGGCTTATTGCAGTTGGAAAAATATCCAAGGCTAATGTCAATCAACATTCCCGCGGCGGAGCGCGCAAGATTGCTCAGCAAAAGAGCAAAGGAAGGCAACGAGGGAAAGGAAGTCGAAAAGGTTCTAAACATTCCATCATCACCAGGAAAGAAAAATGGATTGACCGAATTCGCGCTCAGCGAGAGTTGTTGAAAGAACTTCGCGACAAGAATTTGCTTTCCACCAGCAATTACCGCTTATTATATACAAAATCAAAGGGAGGATATTTCAGGAATCGCCGTCACATTAAGCTGTTCATCAAGGAACATCACTTGATTGAAAGCAAACAGTAAATAAAAATACACCATGGTCAACCGAAAACCAAGAACAGTATTGTACCGCAGAAAGCGCGAAAACAAAACTAACTATTTGAAGCGCCTGAAGTTATTATTATCTCGTAAAGGCAGATTAGTAGTTCGTTTCACTAACAAGAAGATTGTAGCTCAACTAGTAGAATTTACCCCTAAAGGAGATAAAGTATTAGTGGGCACAGATTCATTTAATCTCCGTAAGTTTGGCTGGCAATATTCCTGTAAAAATCTACCTGCTGCCTATTTGACCGGATTACTATTCGGAAAAAAAGTAGCAGAGAAAAAGTACAAGGGAGAAATGGTCTTTGATACTGGTTTCAAATCACCTTTACACAAAGGAAAATATTATGCTTTCCTGAAAGGAGCACTTGATGCAGGGGCAACTATTCCGCATAGTGGAAAAGATTTATTCCCTGATGATAAAACTATTCAAGGAGCACACATCCAAGATTATGCTGGAAAATTAAAAAAAGCCAGTCCTGGCAGCAAGGTTCAGTTTGCGGAATATTTAAAAAGTAATGCGGCGCCGGAAAGCATGAGTTCAGCGTTTGCACAAGTAAAACAAAAAATAGCGAAATAATTGAAGAAAATTAAAAATCAAAATAAAAAATTAATGTGAAAAAAATGGCAGAACACGAATTACCGGGAGCAGAAGAATTGACTGCAAAAGAGATTGAATCAGTTCCAGCTCCAGAAAAAAGTTGGAAACCTATAACGGACCTGGGTAAAATGGTTCAAGATGGCGTAATTACCGATATTGATCAAATTTTCAATAAAGGCTACCGGATCATGGAAGCAGAAATAGTTAACCAGCTTTTGCCAAATCTGGAAGAAGATTTATTGTTGATCGGTCAGGCTAAAGGTAAGTTTGGCGGCGGTCAGCGACGTATATTCAAGCAAACTCAAAAGAAAACCAAAGAAGGAAACAAAATTCACTTTAAAGTATGTGCAGTAGTTGGAAACAGAAATGGCTATGTCGGAGTGGGCATGGGTAAGAGTAAAGAAACTGTTCCTGCTCGTGACAAAGCTAAACATACTGCCAGATTAAATTTAATCCGAGTCAGAAGAGGATGCGGAAGCTGGGAAGCTGGTGCAACTGAACCTAACTCCATTCCGTTCGCGGTAGAAGGCCGTTGCGGATCAGTACGAATTAAGTTAATGCCTGCCCCGCAAGGAAAAGGATTAATCATTGAAAAGGAATGTGCAAAAATATTAGCTATGGCCGGAATCAAAGATATCTGGAGTAAGACCAGTGGTCAAACCGGTACTAAGCCAAATTTAATTTCTGCTTTAATGGATGCATTAAAAAAATTATCAGAAGTCAAAGTTCAACCTCAACACTTGGGAAAACTTGCCGTGGTTGAAGGGAAAATGAAAGCAACGGAAGAAAAAGTTGTTGCATAAACAGAATAACTGAAATACAAAATGGCTCAAACTCAACACAAACAAACAAAAGGAAGATTAGCAGTAGTACTGGTAAGGGGAATGGTTAAAGTAGTCAAGCCAGTCAAGGAAACTTTGATGATGCTGAATCTTCATCGTAAAAATCATTGTGTAGTTATAGAAAATACTCCTGCTTATCATGGAATGTTACTTAGAGTTAAAGATTATGTCACCTGGGGAGAAATTGACGATGCTACTTTTGCAGAATTAGTGCAAAAGCGCGGACAATTAGCCGACGAAAGACAAAAATCAGTAGAAATTAATGGTAAAAAGTATAAGCGCTTTTTTGCTTTAAATCCTCCACGAAAAGGCTTCGGCAGAAAAGGAATTAAGCGAGCTTTCAAGATTGGCGGTGCACTTGGTCCTCGCGGCGAAAAAATTAATGATTTAGTAAAGAGGATGTTGTAAATTAATAATGTGATCTCATGGTAACGTACAAACGAAAAAAAGTCGGCAAATACCGGGGCGGAAGTACGCACGGCGGTGGAGCTCGTAAGAAACGCCGAGGTGCAGGTTCCCGCGGTGGACGCGGTAACGCCGGTTCCGGTAAACGTGCAGGACATATGAGAATGAGGTATGTCAAAGCGGGCCACATTCTTGGAAAACATGGATTTACTTCCAAAAATGTTTCTGTAGTTAAAGCTGTCAATCTCAGTTATTTCACTTCTGACCGAGTTGCAAAATTAGTAAAACAAGGAAAAGCTCATAAAGAAGGAAATGTTTATGCCATCGATTTGGCAGCGTTAGGGTACAATAAGTTACTGGGTACCGGAACAACGCCTGTTAAATTAAAACTCACCGTGGAATCAAGTAGCGCCAGTGCAGCAGAAAAGATTGCTGCAGCAGGCGGAGAAGTAATTGTATCTGATTCCAAAGCTGGAGAAACGAAAGAGCAGGCATAAAATGTCTTTCCTTGACAAAATAAATTCCATTCTTCCTGAAGTAAAAGGGCCAAAGCAACGCCTTTCCTTCAAAGAGAAGTTGAAGTGGACGCTATTGATTTTAGTACTTTTCTTTGTATTAGGATTTATTCCTTTGTATGGGCTGGGAGAAAACGCCCTGCAGCAATTTGAATTTTTATCTATTATCTTAGGAGCTTCTTTTGGAAGTATTATTTCCTTAGGTATCGGCCCTTTAGTAACTTCGTCTATTGTCTTACAGTTACTTTCTGGTACAGGAATATTGAAATTAGATTTAACCACGCCAGAAGGAAAAAAGAAATTTCAGGGATTACAAAAAGTGTTAGGATTATTTTTTGTCATTTTTGAAGCTGCAATTTACGTCTTGATGGGCGGCTTAGCTCCTTCCCAATCGCTAGCGGGAACGGCTCTGTATGGACAGATGCAAGCCTTGCTTATCTTTCAGCTCTTCCTCGGCGGAATTATGATTATGTTTATGGACGAAGTGGTGAGCAAATGGGGTTTCGGCTCAGGAATAAGCTTATTTATTGCCGCGGGAGTTTCACAGCAGATTTTTATCCGCGCCTTTAACTTCCTTCCTTCGCCGACTAACCCGGAAATTTCTTCAGGAGCAATCCCGGCATTCTTCCAGTCTATTATCGGTGGAGATGTGACTACTGCCAGCTTACAGCTAGCTGGGGTTATTTCTACGGTGTTAGTATTTGCAATCGCGGTTTATGCTCAATCTATGAAAGTAGAAATCCCTTTATCTTTTGGCAGAGTTCGCGGACAGGGAATCAGATGGCCCTTACAATTTTTTTATACCTCAAACATTCCGGTTATTTTGATGGCCGCCTTGTTAGCAAACGTGCAATTATTTGCCACGCTTTTTGAAAAATGGGGACATCCTATTTTAGGAACTTTTTCAGGCAGCGTTCCTGCCAGCGGTTTAGTATACTGGCTCCATGCCCCTGATTTAGTGGGCAGCATAATCCGAGGAGCATTCACGCCTTCCTTATTATTACAAGCCTTAGTGTATACTATCGCTTTAGTGATCGGTGCCGTCATATTTAGCATCTTCTGGGTACAGACGGCTAATATGGATGCCAAGAGTCAAGCCAAGCAAATTCTAGCTTCAGGTTTACAGATTCCTGGATTCAGACGGGATGAACGAGTATTAGAAATGGTTTTAGCACGATACATCTGGCCTTTAACGATCATTGGCGGTGCTGCTATTGGTTTATTGGCAGCGCTGGCAGATTTAACTGGAGCATTAGCGCATGGAACTAGTATTGTGTTGACTGTTGCAATCATCTACAAGTTGTATGAAGAGATCGCTAAACAGCACATGATGGACATGCATCCTGCTATGCGAAAGTTTATGGAATAACCTTTTAAGAAAAAAAGGTTAAATTTTTTTTAAGAATAATCATTCATTAATTTCTGGTATGATATACTTAGTATCATTGATTGTCGCTTCCAAGCCGTAAGAAGTTCTATATTTCATTAAGGTTTTTACTGAGACAGAAGCGGTCTTTCCGTCTTTGCCTACACTATTTATGATTACGTCTATTATTCTCACGTGGTATTGAGGTCTTTCGATGCAGAGATAGATATTTTTATCCTTGTCTTCGGAAACACCCACTTTGTAATCAACTCCAGCGATGAGAGTTGCATGATTAGCAAATTCCAGAAATTTTTGTTCTAATCTTCCCTGCTCCTGAGGCGTACTTGCTCGATATTGAGGGATAAATCTTGCCATGAAACGTAAATATTTTTATCCAGCTTATAATGTTTGTGGAATATCCTTTTCGTCCACAATCTTTATAAAAGAAAGCTCACCCGATATTACTATGTCATTTTTAGATACAGTATTAAACCCGGTATTAGGACCTTTGCTGAATTGGAATCCTGCTTTATTGATTCTTCTAGTGTCTTTGATTATTTCTGTGATCATTACCGTTGTCTATAAGTTTGCGACTAATCAAAAGGAAATGAAGCGGCTGAAGGAACAGCAGAAGGAATTCC
>DATDUF010000064.1:0-6541 GCA_035290485.1 Candidatus Nanoarchaeia archaeon | reverse complement strand
CGAGCAAAGAAAATACTAAGACATTTTTTCTCATCAATACGAGGATTGAAAGCGAAGTTTTTTAAGATTTCGTTGTTTACTAAAGTGAATGGCTACTCTATTCTCCTTAGCAGAAGAGATCCGTAAATGTACTGCTTGTCCGTTGTGGAAAGGTACGACTTTAGCAGTTCCTGGTGAGGGCGCGAAAGATGCGAAAATAATGATCGTAGGCGAAGCTCCCGGCGAGGAAGAAGATCGGCAGGGATTACCGTTCGTAGGACGATCAGGAAAATTGCTGGACAAGATGCTGGAAGTTGCCGGTTTAGATCGCAAGAAAGTTTTCATTACTAATGCCGTGAAGCATCGTCCTCCTGAAAATAGAGCGCCAAAAGCCAGCGAGATAAAAGTATGCAAAGAGCTTTGGCTGGATCAGCAGATTAAAATTCTGAAGCCGAAATTGATTATTGTCCTCGGCGTAGCAGCTTTGAAAACCTTAATTAAAGAAACTTCTCTGGAAAAATTGCGAGGAAGAATAATTGAGCGGGAAGGACAGAAATACTTTGTTACTTTACATCCTTCTGCAGCATTGCGTTTCCCGGAGAATAGAAAGAAGATGGAAAATGATTTTAAAAAACTGAAGAAGATTTTGAGTAATTCCTATTGATACTGATCTTTATGGTATAGATTTCTTGGCGGTGAATAAGAAGTGACAGGATTATATAGCCCTAGTTTGGAAGCAAGATCGTAAGTGCCGGTTCGGCTGTAGGAAGTATTTGCTTTTGATCCATAATCATTTAGTCTATGTAGATTTTCCGCTAGTCCTTCCAGAGAGCCACGCTGACGCTGGATCACATAATCATTTGCCGGAGGGGTTGCTAAATAGGTATGATCTTTAGCTTTGAGAACATAGGCTCTTAAGAATTCCAGGTCATGATATCCCTTATTTTCAGACATTTTATACTTAAGATGATTAATCTATAAAGATTTTACTTCATTTTTGATAAAAAAGAGTAGCGGGGGATGGATTTGAACCATCGATCCCTGGGTTATGAGCCCAGTGGGTACTCCTAGCTTCCCTACCCCGCTAAGATTCTATGATAAAAGGTAAGCGCTTTAAAAAGATTTGGTTCGTGGCTGTGATTAAGCTTATAAAAAACTTTATAAACAATTATTCTTTCTTTTCCCTGTTTATGAAAAAGAGGGTAGATAGAAGTAAGCTAAAGTTAATTCTACTGACCGTAGCAGCAGTTCTTTTTGTTCTCTTTGTGGTATTCCCGCTGTTTCTTTTCATGATCGGGGATAGCAAGCAAGGCAATGTGGCTTTAATTCCTATTGAAGGCGAGATTACCGAGAATGGCGGGCAGGGGTTTAGCACTTCTTCCGTCTCTTCCCGGGAGATCGTCCAATTTATTGAAGATGCTGATGCTAATCCCGAAGTACAGGTATTATTGCTCGATATCAATTCTCCCGGCGGTTCAGCGGTGGCTTCAGATGAAATTGCGGCTGCAGTTAAAAAATCAAGCAAACCGGTCGTGGCATTGATTCGTGAAGCGGGAGCTTCCGGCGCATATTGGATTGCCTCTTCCACTGACTATGTGGTGGCTAATCGCATGTCTATTACCGGAAGTATTGGTGTTATTTCTTCCTATTTGGAATTCAGCGGCTTGATGGAAAAATATGGAGTAGGCTATGAACAGTTAACTGCAGGTGAACGCAAAGATTTAGGCACTCCTTTCAAAAAACTTACTGATCAGGATAAAAATATTTTACAGCAGAAATTGAATCGGATTCATGAATTTTTTATTGAAGAAGTTGCCGCCAACAGAAATTTGGAAATCTCCCAGGTTAAGAAGATTGCGACTGGAGAATTTTTTCTGGGTGAAGAAGCCTTGAAGCTAGGCTTGGTTGATCAGCTGGGCGGCAAGGATGACGCGGAAAACTTGCTGCGGGAAAAGTTTGGCCTGCAAAGTATTGAATATGTAAAGTATGAGCATAGCGGCGGATTTTTCGAACTTCTGAGCGGGGTAATTTCTAATTTCTTCTTTAATGTAGGTGAAGGAATAGGATCTATGCTGGTGGCTCAGCAGCATTTCGGAATATCATTGATGTAAAAATGGGGTAAGGATGTAGAATGGACAGGATCATCAAGAAAATTGTAACTTCGCTTTCGGTTATATTCCTAATCCTGTTGCTGGCCTTAGTCTCTTTCAGTTCGGGGGGGATTACTGGGGCTATTGTCGCTGATGCCGAGGTCGGTTCGGGCCTGGCTAGTTCTTTTGATCAAGCAGAACAGGTTTCAGTGATCGTGGTTTTGAAAGATGATTCCACCAAAGCAGGAACAGAAGAGCAGCAGAGGGAAGCCATAAAAGAGAAGCAGGAAGAAGTTCTGGCTGATCTACGTCAAGAGCAAGGAAAAGATATCTTTGGATTGCCGCAAGAGAAAGAATTTGAATTAGAATATCAATATGAAAATGTAAACGCCCTGGCCGGGAAAGTGACGGAAGAAGGTTTAGCCAAATTACGTAATGATCCGAATGTTGATGCTATCGTGGTAAATAAAGAGCGGCAGCTTTTTCTTTCTGGTTCAGTGCCGATCATTAATGCTGATGATGTTTGGAATATGGTAGTAAATAATTACAATATTACTGGAGAAGGAGAAACAGTTTGTGTTATTGATACGGGAGTTGATTACAATCATTCAGGATTTGGTGGAAGTGGTTTTGGAAATAAAATAATTGCGGGTTATGATTTTTACAATAATGATTCTGATCCTATAGATGATCAAGGTCATGGAACACACGTGGCCGGCATAGTAGCTTCTGCTGACTCTGTCTATAAAGGAGTAGCTCCTGGCACAAAAATTGCCGCGGTGAAAGTTTGTAGTTCTTCCGGTTCCTGTCCGGATGCTGATGTCTTAGCCGGTATCGATTGGTGCATGGCCAATAAGGATACTTACAATATTTCAATCTTGAGTATCAGCTTAGGTGGCGGACAATATACTTCTTATTGTGACGGCGAAACTGATTTTGCTCCTTATGCAGCTGCACTCAATGAAGCAGTAGCCAAAAATATTTCCATTGTTGCGGCAACCGGAAATAGCGGTGCGGGAAATGTTGCCGGTCCGGCTTGCATTCAAAATGCTACACGCGTTACAGCCACCACTAAGTCTGATACTTTACCCAGCTATGCTTCTCGTCATGCATTTTTTTCTGATATCATCGCTGCTCCCGGTTCAGCTATAACCTCACTGAAGAAAGGCGGAGAAACCGTAACCATGTCCGGAACATCCATGGCTACTCCGCATGTTTCTGGAGCAATTGCTTTAATGAGGCAGTATTGGAAACAAGCCTACGGCAGAGAGCCAACTCCGGAAGAGCTGAAACAAAAAATGATAGCGACTGGTATGGCAGTCTATGATGCTGCTACCGGAAAAAATTATAGCCGCTTAGATATTATGGCGGCCTTACAACCAGTGTTGCATTATGATGTTATCCCTCAGGCTGCAGCGATAGGTAATAATACTGAATTTAACATCAGTATTTCTTCTGATGTAGATTTGACCCAAGCATGGCTGCAATGGACTTATCCGAATGGTAGCATAGAAAATCTAAGTTTAGTTTCACAAACTCCAACTACTTTTTCCTTACATCTTGCTGGTCTGAGCAAAGGAACGCATAGTTACACTATTAATGCCATGGATGCCGGGGGAATGAAGAAAACTATTTCCGCGCAGTATTTTACTATTGATAATATTGCTCCTTTAGTCTCTTTGCAAAAGCCTTCGGCGTATACTAATCTTAGTAGCGGCCTGTTCACGTTTACCGCTTTAGCTCAGGATGAGCATTCTTCTTTGAGTACAGTTTTATTCAATCTTAGTACCAGCAATTCCTCTTCCGTTTCTTCTTCAAGCTTTTCTGCAGCGGGAAATAATAATTCCTGGACGGCGGAAATAAATCTTTCCGGATTGGCGGAAGGATTGTATATGGCTTTCGCGTATGCCAATGACTCTTTGGGTAATGAAAATAAAAGTGAGACAGTTCCATTTATTGTAGATCGTACTGCTCCGACTGTCACTTTGTTGAATTCTTCTTTCAATACTACTGAAACAATTCCCGCAGTTATGTTTCAAGTTACTGATTTACTTTCTGCGGTTGCTGATTGCACCTTGCAGGTAGATGAAAATCTCTCTTCTAATACTTCTGCCTTCTTGGCAATGACCAATAATTCCTTGGCCGTCAATACCACTTTATCCTTAGGTTCGCATAGTGTGCAGGTACAATGCGCAGATGCTTCTGGTAATAAAGGAATGAGTGAAACAATTACGGTAACCATTACTGCTGCTCCTCTTCCTTCCACAAAAAATTTTGTGGTGGAGTTAAAAACTCCGCAAGTGAATGTCGTTTACAACAATGAGACTGTTTGGTTTACTGTTTCCATCAATAGTTCAGAAAATATTTCTATGATCAAGTTTAATATTACTAATGCCTTGGAAAGTAAATCCTTTTCTGCTTTGCAAGATACAACTAGCGCATCTGACTGGAAAGCGCAGGTCAACATGACGGCGTTAGCAGAAGGAAATCATACTGTTACAGTACTGGCAAAAAATGTTTTAGGACAAGATAACAATTCTGTTTCGATCTTATTTAGCATTGACAGGACTGCTCCTGCACTTCTTGCAGTCACTGCGGCAGATATTGATGCCAGCTCAGCCCAGATTACCTGGACTACAGATGAGATGGCGAATGCTAAGGTAAGTTATGGAACTTCTCCTAGCCTGGGAACAGACAAAAGCGTTTCAGCCAATACTCTTTCACATGAGATAACCTTAAGCAGCCTTAGCGCGGCTACAACATATCATTATACTGTAACCTCTTGTGATACGCTGGCTAATTGTAAGCTTTCTGAAGTGAAGAGCTTTACTACTACTGCGGTCCCAGCGCCAGGTTCTGATAGCGCCAGCTCAGGTAGTTCTGGTTCTTCAGGCAGTGGATCTGGAAGCAGTGGTGATAGTAGTGCGGCTTCTTCCGAGGCATCAGAAGCATTAGGAGAAACCGAACCTTCTGAGGAGCCAACAGCAGAAGTTCCACCAAAAGAAACACTAGAAGCTCCAGCTACGGAAAATAGTAAAAAAACTGAGGAAACAAATTCTCAAGCGCAAAATACTGCGCTTGCAGCAGCTTCAAGCCAGAATGGCAGCAGTTTCGGCAACTTGCTTACAGGTTTTGTGAGCGCTGCGGTCTTTGGGGACTTGAGCAGCAAAGAATACCTTCTGGTAGCTTTAACTGCCTTGACCGTGGTATTGACTATTGCCTTTATTGTGATCAGAAGAAGGGAACATCGATTTTGAAGAAGTAAATAACGATGTGACCTGTCCAAAAAGAAAACATTTATAAAACAGGTTATTTTTTTCAGAGTACATGAAACGAAGTTCACGACGCTGGAAGAAAAAAGGTCAAATGCGCTGGAAATGGCAGCGCAAGAAGATGAAGAAGCGTAAGCGTGCTCGAAAGATTCAAACAGCATAAGGTTACTCTTATTATTTATTCTAGTATGATTCTAATCAAAGAAAAATGATTCGAAAAATTTACTCTAACCTCTCTGATCTATGTACGAAAGAACTTCATCCGCGAGGTTTTATCTTGCAGGAATTTTCTTCTTTATTTTATCATTGTACTCCTAATTTAGATTCTCAAGGCAAGATCTGGACTAAGGAAAGAACTGTATCTTCTCAAGAATTGAGGTATGCTTTTGAAACCATGCAGTGCGCTTCAGGAAATAGCAGCGGCATAAAGTTTCAGTTAGAAGGACGAGTTATCCCTGAGAAATTGGTGCCGGATTGGAAAGATCTTGAGGTAAGAGTTTTTAAAATGAATGAAAAGCAATTTGCTCTAGTCGCACCAGATGCTTTGTATGCTAACCGCGCTTTGATCAGTAAAATCACCCGTCGAGAAGCTTATCCAGCAGGAGAAAAACCTCCTTTTCCAGTTCATGATTGTAAAGTGATGTTGTTAGAGAATGGGATTCTGGGGGACACCATGCCGGTGATGAGTTATAGTGGTGCTCTAGATATACATTCCTATAAGCAACTCTTATCTTTGCATGGGGCAAATCCCGGAAAAGAAAATGTAGAGGTAATTAATGTGGTGCGTAAGATCATCCAATTCTACGCTAGCCGTTTTGGGGTTATCTTAGATGGCTTCACCAGAAGAGAACAATATTCTTTGGGTTTAGATCCGTTGCGAGCAGTAAAAGAGTAAATAATATTTTATACCTTAAATTTACTTATTCAATTTTCACGTCTTCAAACCAATCCTGATTGAGAATTTTGTCAGGAATCTTGTTGATCTCTTCTTTCTTTCCTTCGACGTAAAGATGAAAGGTTATTTTCTTATGCGCTTTGTCGATGTCGATATCTATTAACTTGTATTTTTTAATTCCGGCGGCAGAGATGACATCTTTGATGTTCACTATCTTGTTGGTCTGGATGGTGACTTTCTTTTGGTAGGAACCGATGCCGTAGCGTTCCAAAAATCTGTCGCTAAGCACCACGATCCATACTAGT
>DATDUF010000063.1:0-3274 GCA_035290485.1 Candidatus Nanoarchaeia archaeon | reverse complement strand
ACTTCTCTTGCTCCAACATGCTGAAACAAGCCTGGTTGTTCTAAAGCTTGTTCTAATCTTTCGTAAGCTGAAACTGCTCGTGCTTGATAACGTTGTTCCTTCTGTCCATTACTCAAGCCTCCTACTTCAGCCATCGCTCTTGAAAGTTCCGCATCATTCACATCTGCAACAACTTTTAGTCCTTTCCACGAGATTAATCCACCTTCTAGTGTCATGCGAACATCACGTAGATATGGCACTTCAGCAAGAGCAGCAACTAAATAAAAAACTTTAGTTCTGTCAACTTCTTGGTCAGCAAAATATGTATCTAAAAATCTTTCTTGCTCCGGAGTAAATTTTCCCAATCTTATGTTATCCATTTTTTTTCACCTTCGTAGATTTGTTAACTTATACCATGAAAAAGGAGGCTTATATATAAAGCTTTCGGTTGCATTGTAACTATTGAGTAACACCACTAACTATTGAACCGCCACCGACGGCAGACGGACAACTTTTCTCCTCGACGTCAAACTCGAAAGTCGTTCCTCCTTGCTTCTGTGATTTTATTGTCGAAAAGCTTGTCCTACCCGACATCCCGTAGGGACAACCCCTGTCGGGTCTGCGTCGGTGGAACGAAACTAAACTTAAGCCCCCTACTCTACTCTCGCTTTGCTCGTGATTTTATTAAAGACTCATGTTTGACACTTTCTTCTTAGCTCGTCGAAGAATTTCTTCAGGGACTGATTTTCATTTATAAAGAGTAGACATTCCGAGATATTTTCTTGTATTTTTCTAACTGTTTTGCTAATGCTATTCTTTTTCTGAATAGCCCAATGAACCACATTGGTCAATAAAAGGTGTACGTCCCATTTTTGTGCTTTTCTGCACAAAAAAGTCTCAAAATTAAGAAATTGTTTAGCATCTTTAAAGAAGACTTCAATGGAGAATCTTTTGAGATACAACTTAACAATAAACTTTCCCGTAAATTTTTCAGTGTTTGTCGTCAGGAAAATAGGTTTATCGTGTACCCCCTCTTTTGAAGCAATAACTCTAAGCACTCCATACGTTTTGAAGTTCAATGTAATTTCGTAAATCCAATATGATTTTCCCCTAATCTTCACCAATTTGTATTGGTTATGGGGTACTTTCTGAATGAGTTTATTGAGAGGAATATGTTTGCTCCCCGGCTTCACAGAACTATCAGTTCTGAGACGTGAAACAAATATTTTTCCTCGCTCATTCACCTTCTCAATCACTGGACTTTTACAATACCAGCTATCAAATAGGAATATCTCAACAAAATAATCATCGACAAGTAAGTCAACATCATCTCTTGCGAGCAGAAGTTTATTGTCTTCTTCTTTCACAATACGGGAAGAGACAGTTGCAACCTTCCCGTATTGATATACGGCGCTGGAGATGACTTTCATCCCCGTGAAAAAAGAGTTGGTAGTGTGATCGTGTTGTATCTTTTCATGAGGAAATTCATCTCCTGTCTTTTTAATGTCAGTATCGTCAATGATTCCCAAACGAAAACCTATCAAATGAAATGTGGAAAGAACACATTGTTTGTATGCCTCTTTAAGTTCAGCAATAAGAGGAAGAAGTCTTTCATATTCTCTATGAAATCCTCTGGACCCATTCTGAAAACGTAAAAGTCTGCTCAGTTCTGTCAGTGCCCCTTTTCTGCTTCGCAGAACGGTGGCAAATAACTTTTTTCCAAAATCGATAACTTTTTCTACAGTAGCTCTTTTCTTACCTTTGGTTTTACTGGGCATGGGTTTTACCTTCGAGGTGAAGCCTATGCCCCCACTTCACCTCTCTTTATAAATGAAAAATTGAGAACTATAAAGAACTATGCTCTATTAAAGCGTCAGATTGTCAAAGATAAGTGGTTATTACTGTACTCACCTCCATGGAAGCTAAGGGATTGATCGCTAAACACCGATCCGATCCGGCGTGGGTAATTCTGGACGTCCGCACTCCGGAAGAGTTCCAGGAAGAGCATCTGCCTTCAGCGGTCAATCTGGATTTTCGTGATCCTGGCTTTACGGAGAAATTGAAATCTCTCAATAAAGAGAAAAAGTATCTGGTACATTGCCATAGCGGTGGAAGATGCAGCCGGGCAGCTGCTATCATGGATGAATTAAGGTTTAGGCATGTTTACCGGGTGCAAGGGAATTTGTGGGAAGATAGTTTATAGTTCTATCATTCTTATGCTTAAAAATAAAAGAATCAGAGAACCGAATAAAAATACAAAGATTCCAAATATCATCTTCTTCATTATCCTATACTTTTTTAAGACTTAATTCATAGTGATATTTTATATCCTTGAAATCATCAAAATATTTTTTGGTAGCCATGGTTTGAGAAAATAGTAGTACTTTATAACTTCTTCCAGGTTATTTACTTAACTTTATACTCATCATTAAACAACCGGAACAATCTTTCTGATATTTTTCCCCCTACTCCTTCGATAGCCTGAAGTTCTTGGTGAGAAGCATTGACTATTCCTTTTATTGAACCACAATAATTCAATAGATTTTGAGCGGTCTGCACGCCTATTCCTGGCAAGGCTGAAATTAAAAACTCCTGCTGTTCTTTCAGGGAGTGCGGCTTCCGCTCATGATAGCTGAAATCACGGCCCTTTTCCTGCTCCCGCTTGGCCATGACTGCCAATAATCCGGCGGTATCTTTAGGATTCCTGGTATATAATACCGGAACGTGGAAATCTAAAACTATTGATGACAACATCCCCCGGATGGCATTGGCATGCACTTTCCGCACTGCATAGATATCTTCTTCCCCTTCGATTATCAATACCGCTTTGTCAAAATTATGCTTCAGTTGGTACACTTGCTCCAACAGTCGGCCGTCGATGATAGAAGCGACAAAATCAGGAATTTTCTTCAATTCTACTCCTACTTTTCCGGAGACGATATAATCAGCGGATTCCAATTGGGCGGTCCGCACAGAAACGCCCAGTTCCAACAGCTCTTTCACCACCTTATTATCTTTTTCCCGGTGATCGGCGACAATAGCTACTACTTGTTCGGTGGGGATGAAACGTTCTAAGGAGGGTTCAACCGGAGCCGGAGAAAAGAAGGACAGTTCCTTCTTCAAGCTCTCTAAAGTACGATGCATGCGCTTCTCCTTATGATGGGAGCTCCAGCGATAGGCCTCATCCCTGGTTCCGGCAGTCACTAAAATAGTGACCTCTCCTTCTTCCAGCCGGCCGGTCCGGCCCCGGCGCTGGATGCTGCGGATAGCGCTGGAGATGGGCTCATAAAAAATC
>DATDUF010000062.1:0-3096 GCA_035290485.1 Candidatus Nanoarchaeia archaeon | reverse complement strand
TTTTGTCTTTAGCTGTTGATAAACTAGTTTTACTTTCGGAAATCTTACTCTTGGCATCAGCCAGTTTGCCAAGTAAATCCTGAGTTAACTCTTGTGATAATTGCTGGGATTTGAAATCAAATTTGGAACTGAGCGTCTCTTGGATCATCCATACCAAATTAATTTTGCTGGGGTCAAGATAAAAAGTAATCTCTTTAGGAGTATTTCCATCAACCTGCAAATTTTCAGGAACGGCAATACAGGTGTGCACTACTCCAGATTTAATATCCTGTACACAGTCCTCGATAGATGAATTGTAGGTTACAATATTAAATTCTTGTTCTTTCAGTAGTTCCATGAAAGAATTAACATCTTCAGTATACGATGAAGCATATACTCCTATATTTAGTCCGTACTTCGAGGAAGTGTTGTACGACAATCCTAAAAGTAGAATAATTAGTAGTGGCGCAAAAATTATGATCAGCGCTGAAGCTTTAGCTCGCAGCAATAATTTTATATTCTTTTTAGTGAGGAGCCAAATTGATTGCATATTACTTCTCTTGTGCTATTTTTTGAAATACTTCATTCAAACTGGGATGGCGAAGATCTAAATCATGCAAGTAAAGGTTCTCTTCTTTGATGATCGTGAGCAACGCCGCAATAGTTTTTTCCGTCTGGGTAGGGTAAATCAATATTTTATTTCCCTGATCCACGATTCTCTGCACCGGCATTTTACGTAATTTAGCGATGATCTGATCTTTGTTCTGGCCGGAACTGATACTGATGGTGAAATGATCGCGGAAGAAGGGTTTACGCACATCCTCCAATGAACCAGCGCTATGTATTTTTCCTTTATGAACAATAGCTACCTTGTTACAAATATTTTCAATGCTATCTAAATGATGCGAAGCAATGACGATGGTAACTCCTTGTTTATTCACACTTTGAAGTAAATTTAATATCTCTTCCTGCAGTAAGGGGTCCAAATCCGCCGTGGGTTCGTCCAATACCAGCACTTTTGGTTTGTGAATTAAACTGCAGGAAATATCTAACCTCTTTTGCATACCCCCAGAAAGGTGCAGGGCCAACTTATGACGATGATCCGCCAGTTTAGTAATTTGAAGAAGATTGTTTAAATTATTCATTAACGTAGAAGAATTAACACCATATAATTTTCCAAAATGGATCAAATTTTCTTCCACCGTCAATTGGGGATAGAATGAGTTGTGCTGGGGAGTAAATCCTATTTCTTTTTTGAGGTGATGGATTTCATCATTCAAATTTCGGGGGCCTTTGACGGCTGAAGAATAGTAGGTTATTTCCCCCTCGGTTGGTTCCATAAACCCTGTTAGAAGATTTAAAAGGGTGCTTTTACCACTTCCAGATTGGCCGATAACGCCTAATATGTCCCCCTCTTCAATTACTAGGTTAACATCTTCTAGAATAACATTCTTGCCGAAACTCTTTCTAACATCCTTCACCTTAATAAGTTCCACGTCTTTGTAGTTTCCCTCGAGGTTTATAAACTTTTTGCGGAGATAGACGAGAATTTTAGTTGTTTTCAGGGCGAAGTGCTCCCTTAGACTCTTTTGATGATTTTGGATGAAGCCTAAGCCACCGGCTCTGTAGAAAGTCTTAAGTAAAAATACTGCCCCCCAGGTCTTACCCTGAAGGGGGGCAGGGTGGAAGGCTTAGTTCCACCATGAAAAAAGAGAAAAGACTGAATAGAAAAATATATCGGTTGTTTATGGCTGCGGGGCATCCCCGCTGGGCTCATAAGTTTGGGCCAAAAAGGTTGCAAACTTGGATGCTTTGCTTAGGTTTGATAGTCAAGCAAGTATATCAACTTTCATACCGCAGAGCAATGAAGTTTCTCGACGAATACTATATACTAAAGCTACATTGGACTACACTCCAAAAAGCAGCAAAACGATTGCCAAAATCAATCTGGCAATCGTTACTAGGAGCTACAATTAGTGGAGATAATGTTTATCTTGCAGCCGCTGATGGAACTGGATTTTCCCGTTCTGGACCAAGTTATCATTATCTCAAAAGGATAGATCGAACTGATCCAATAGGTAGACCGGTTCAGATGATTTGCATGATTGATGTGGAAAAAAGAAAGTTCTTAGCAGGAACTTTCTTTGCAAAACCTCATGGTGAAGCAAAAAGAATACCTCATTTGCATAAACAAAGTCAGGTAAAACCAGAGGTTTTATTGCTGGATAAAGGATTTGATGCAGAGTGGTTGCATCAATGGCTAGATGATAATGGAACTTTTAGTGTAGCACCAGTACGAAAGAATTGTAGACGAGGAAAACACAGAAAAGTAATGCGAGATTGCATGGATTGGTGTTTATACTGGCAAAGAAATATTGTAGAATGCTTATTCTCAGCGCTAAAAAGGCTTTTTGGAAGTACTGTCAAGTCTCACAAAATGCCGATGATCAATGCAGAAATGTTTTGTAGGCTCATAGCCTACAACATTGGAGCTATTTTCATGAGACTTTCTACAGAGCCTAAACTTGGACCAGGGATACCTAATTGAAAAAAAATGCACCGGCTGGGAGTCGAACCCAGGTGATCGGCTTTCTGCTGTTATTAATGGAAGGCCGACATACTTTATGGCTTTCTTGGTAACCACTATACTACCGGTGCGTATATCCATTTATTTTACGCTTAGTTTATAAAGATTTTTGTCCCTTACTACTTCAAATCCCAGAAACAAAATCTTTTTAAATAGCCTCCTCTTATGTTAAACCATGTCCGAAATCAAAGGAGAAATGTGCAGCTTTTGCGGAGAAAAGAAACTTACTCTACGTGAAGAAGAGATTGAAATTCCCCATTTTGGACGAGTTTTCTTCTTTTCCATGCAATGTGAAGGCTGCGGGTATAACAAATCTGATGTTGAACCGGCTGAGAAGAAAGAACCGTGCAGATTTACATTGGAAGTTACTTCTGACGCAGATTTAAACATTCGCATAGTTAAATCGGGAGATGCCATAGTCAAAATACCGCACATTATTACCATTGAACCGGGCCCAGCCTCAGAAGGTTACATTACCAATGTAGAAGGCTTATTGGATAGAGTAAAGAAAATGGTGGAATCGGCCATGA
>DATDUF010000061.1:0-6862 GCA_035290485.1 Candidatus Nanoarchaeia archaeon | reverse complement strand
TAAACCGACAGCAACAGCAGTATGGAATAAAAACTTAGGCATATGGGGAGACAGTGATGGAAAAACCTACGACAAAGATGGTAAACTTATTCCCAACGTCGTCTACTCTTCACAGTCCGGAGAATTTGGTCCTGCTCAGGGTTATATCTGGGAAAATCCCGATTCTTCAGATAACTTTAACGTCAAGAAAATTATTGCTCCAATCACACTTAATGATGTTCCTACTTGGGATGGAGAAAAAACTTTTCCGCCCGGAACAGTTTATAAAAACAAAGAAGGAAAATATTTTATTGCTGATGAAAAAGGAAAAGGCCAAAAAGCTGTAACTGAAGCACAGGCCTTACAAAAATTACAAGAAAATGCCGCAGCTTCTGCAATAGATCAAAACGTACAATCTCAATTGCAAAAATCTCTCGGCGCTACTTATTCGCAGTTTGAAAAAAGCGTGGGCAAAGTAAAAGCCATCTATGAAAGACCAGCGGCCGGAACACTAGTCATAAGCGGTACGGGCGGAGAAGTTATCGTAGATAAAGCAGCTCCGGAAGGAGTGTCCACCGCCACGCGTTTAGTCAATAATGAAGTGATAGAAACATATCTGGTCAAAGGTGATCAGGTCTTAGCTTCTCAGGATGCCAAAACCGGAAATGTAAAAGTCGGCGATGCAAGTTATACTTTTCCTAAAGGGAAACTTCTCACCCAAAGCATAGCTGATCTTAAGGAAGGTATTCTGTTACCGGGAAAAGAAGGTCAACCCTCTGGATTACTATTGCTAGCAGATTCTAATGCTCCTGGTGGAAAAAAACTTATTGCTGCTGACTATGATAAAGAGACTATGCAAGTAGTATATGACAACGGCGAAAAAGAATCTCTGAATATAGATTATTACCAAGATGGAGAGTCCGAATGTAATAATAAGAACGGATGCGCAGTGATAGATGGCGGGCAGGGGTCATACTTTGATGCTAACGGAAAACTTCAACCCTACTTAGTTGATTACGATTACGATTCCCAAACACCTACTGGAGCGGATCGTAAATTAGAAGATAAAGAACTTTTCAATCCCATTACTGGAAGACAGGAAGGGACGATACTTCCTGATGGAACAAGTATTATCGCCCAACGGGGAGAAAAAGAATATACTGGATTATTTGAAGTTACAGATAAAGATGGAAATAAAGGTTTAATCACTAAAGATGAAAAAGGAAACTGGATCGCAGCAGAACAAGAAAATGCGGTAGGACTTAATGTTGCTCAAAATTGGTTAGAGATAGAAGAAAATAAAAAATTAGCTGACGACAGATATTCCAGCACCAAAGGTACTCTGGCCCAAGCGCAAGGCGCACTCCAATCTATCTACGCGGTTACTAACAGTATCAAAGCGTATCCTGCTATCAGCAATCTTATCTTTGGAAAAGCAACTTTCTTCAAAGAGTGGCGCAGCAGCATAGATAAAGCCTTTGCACCTTTGCTGGGTTCAAGTTGGTTCCCTTCCGCAATTTGTGAAAATAATGAATTGCACTGGAAAGATATCGAGCCGGAAGGAAAAGCAGTGATCAAAACTATTTCCGGAACCTATCAGGCTGTAGCTTCCATCCAGATGGAGCGCTCTCAGGAAGCCACTCCTATCCTCTGCCACAAGAATCCGGATGAAGAAGCGGATCAACAATTTATATGTGATAGAAGACAGGTCTGCGTCAAAGACCAGTTCTGTTATGCTGATGAAGATCGCGATGGCGATCCTGACAGTAAAGATCCTTTGAAAGGATATTTCTATAAGATAACCTGGGCCGCTTCCGCACCGCGAGATGAAGCTTTCACACCTTTGAGAGATGAAAATGGAGTTGCCGTGTCATTTAATATTGTCCTCAAAAAAGGAGAACAGGCTACGCCAATCTACAACCTGAATGGTAATGTAGCTTCACCTATCCAGCTTCAGAATAGTGCATCCGATCGAGATGTGATCATCAAATACTCCACTAATCTCTACGACCAGGCTTGCATTATCTGGAACCAGGCGCCTATGAGTATTAATGTTGCGGGCCGTGATGGTGCAGCTGTCGGTTTCAGTAAAATAGACAACGTCTGCTTCAGTGCGGTCACTTCCTCTATTGGAGAAGTCAACTGGCAGCGCTCCGGGCAAGGATCCACTAGCGTTTCCCAGAAACAGGGCGGAGTAAGCAAAAATACAGATTGGTAGAGTAGATAAGAGTTTAGAATAAATAGGGATAGAGCAGAGAAAAGATTATAAAATCAGAAATGCCTAACCTTAAATGACTATGAATAAACATATACAGCAATATCTAAATTCCTTCAAATTGGGAAAAGAATTTCTTCCTATTTTTTTGACAGATTTAATCTCTTTGTCCATTATCATTTTTGCCTTCACCTGGTTTTCTTCCTACACCCAGCAGCGATCCTTTCTTTTACTGCAAGGTCGCACTACTGAAGAATTGCAGCAGATGCTGGTTTCCTTAAACCCTCAACAGCTTCTGCCTTTCATGAACGCCTTAAAATGGTTTCTGATCACTTCTGTGGTCGGATTAGTAGTTTTAATCATCGGTTCACTCTTTTTATTTTCCTACTCCCGCGCTCGGATCTGGAATTATCTCCAGGGCAAAAAAGTAGGGCCTAACTACTGGCGCTGGAATGTGCTTCATCTTTCCTTATTTGTGCCATTTTTACTTTTCCTAGCTGTAATCTTAGTGGTAAAAATTATTCTCATGCTGCTGCTCAGTCTTCCGGAAAAAATCATGCCGGTCTTTTACATTACTCATACTACGTTGATGGAAAATATTCGCGTCGCGGTCGATGGCGGAGCGCTCTTTTATCTGGTAGTTTTATTTATGGTTATTATCTTCTTGATCTACAACCATTTTGCCAAGTCCTATAAAGCTTGGGAATCCATCGGGGCAGGATTCAGCGCTTTTAAAAAGAACTGGAAAAAGACACTCTTAGTGACTTTACTTGCAGCTATCACGGCTTTAGTTGTAACCGTAATCTTCCTGCCTATCAGGAAAGTCTTATTGTTTTATCCTCTCTATACCACGCTGGTAAATGTCTTGTTAGCAGCCTTCTTCTTGGCCTGGCTCAGCCAGTATGTTTTTCATGCTCTTGCTCATGGACATCAATAAGCTGAGTAAATATATTGAGAATAGTAAAATCAAAATGAGAGTTATTCCTCAATCTGGCCGGACTGAATTAAAAGAAGAAAATGGAAAATTAAAATTATATCTCAAGTCTGCTCCCGAAAAGAACAAAGCAAACACTGAATTGATAAAATATTTTAAGAAAGAATACAAACTTTCAGTGCGCATAAAATCTGGGGAGACCAGCAGGGAGAAAGTGCTGGAAGTGCTATAATTCTACTTTCGAGTAATAATGAATTTTAATTGTTATTTTTCAACTCCTAAATGGTTTTAAAGAACTTATTTCTCCTATCCAGCGATGGATGCTTATTTAGAAATTGTAGAGAGAATTCTGCAAAAAGGGGTCAGTAAAGAAAATCGCACCGGCATAACTACTCTAACTATTTTTGGAGAAAAATTTGAACACGATATGACCAATGGTTTTCCGTTGCAAACTACCAAAAAAATGCGTCATGAGGGAGTGTTCAGTGAATTAGAATTTTTCATTAAAGGTTTGACCGACAAGCGCTGGCTGCAGGAGCGGAAGAACCATATCTGGGATGATTGGTGTAATCCTGAAAAAGTTCCGTATGGTCATGACGAGGAAACAAAAAGGCGTATGCGGGAAGAACCTGACTTAGGCCCGATCTATGGTTTTCAATGGCGACATTTTGGCGCAGAGTATCGGGGACCGGATATAGATTATACTGGTCAAGGTTTCGATCAGCTTAGCCAGTTAGTTTCTATGATAAAAAAAGATCCTACTGATCGTAGAATGATTGTGAATTCCTGGAATCCAACTCAATTGTATCAGATGGGTTTGCCTCCATGTCATTATAGTTTTCAGGTGGATATCCTTGATAATAAACTGCACTTATCTTGGAATCAACGTTCGGTGGACGTTATGTTAGGGCTGCCATACAACATCGCTAGTTATGCCGCCT
The DNA here is from genome assembly GCA_035290485.1 of Candidatus Nanoarchaeia archaeon. GTDB lineage: Archaea > Nanobdellota > Nanobdellia > Woesearchaeales > GW2011-AR9 > JACPIL01. Next base: position 2,793 of record DATDUF010000061.1, on the reverse strand, counting down.
TGCTTCATCTTTTGGCTAAAGAAACAGGATATCAAGAGGGAAAATTGATTGGTAATCTTGGTGATACCCAGATTTACTCCAATCATGTGGATAAAGCAAAAGAGCAGCTTACCAGAAAACCATTCCCGCTTCCATCAATTGAAACTGAAAACTTCAAATCCATTTTTGACTGGAAGTATACTGACACCAAGATTTTGAATTATCAGCACCATCCGTTTATCAAATTTGACATTGCTGTCTAAAGGAGGAGATGTAGATGAAACAACCAGAAATCGTGTTAATAGCCGCGGTATCAGAAAATAATGTTATCGGTGTAGAAGGTAAAATTCCTTGGAGATTACCGGAAGACATGAAACGATTTGCAGGGTTAACTACTCCTCATCCGGTTATCATGGGCAGAGTTACCTATCAATCAATTCCTACTAAGTTTCGCCCCCTTCCCGGAAGAAAAAATATTGTTCTTACTAATGATACTTCCTTCCGTGAGAATGGTGTCTACGTTGCTCGTTCTTTAGAGGATGCCCTAGAAGTCTTAGGAGATCGAACTTCATACCAAGAAGGAATTGATTATTCTAAGATTTTCATTGGCGGCGGACAGCAAGTCTATCAAGCAGCGCTACCCTATGCAACTTCTTTAGAAATAACTGAGGTTAAGCAGAAGGTTGAAGGTCGGGAGCTGCGTTATTTTCCCAAAATAGATCCAGCACAGTGGCAAGAACAAAATCGGGAAGATAAGAAAGGATATTCCTTTGTAACTTACGTAAAAAAGTGAGAAGATGAATCAGAAAAAAGGAAAATTTGTCGTTGTTGATGGTCTAGACGGAGTGGGAAAAGGAGTTTTCCTGAATTCTTTTGTTGAAGAAGCCCGGAAAGATGGAAAAAGAGTCTTTGATGTCCATGCGTTCTGGAAGAATAATAATTTTCATCCTGCTTCAACTGACCTGGTAGGAAATATCGATGTCTTAATCACTTCTGAACCGACTTTCTGTGGCATTGGAAAGTACATCCGCGAAGAATTAATCGTCAAGAATAATCGTTCCTACTCTCCTCAAGCTGTGGCCGAAGCCTACGCCTTGGATCGGCATCTTCTCTATGAGCAGCTCCTGGTTCCCTTATTAGAAAAAGGAATTGATGTCTATCAAAGCCGGTCTTTTTCAACTTCCATAACTTATCAGCGGCAAAGCGCCTTGGATCTAGGAGAAAATTTAAGCATTGCTGAGATCATGTCCATTCCGGGAAATAAGTATTGCGCTGAGCATTCCATGGATTACTTAGCTATTCCTATCATTAAAGATGCAGCTGAAGTGATGCAGCGTCTGGCTGGAAGAGAAAAAGATGACAACTGTAAGTTTGAGAATCTTGAATTCCAGTTGAAACTGAAACCGCATTTTGAAAGTGAGGAATTCAAAAATCTATTTGCTTCTCTGAGTACGCAACTGGTTTATATGGATGCCGGAGTAAGTATCGATTATTCTAAACAGCAAGCTAAAGAATTTTATCAACAGAATTTGAGATAAGAGAATTAAATATTTTATTTTTCCTTTACTTCCCTTTCTTCTGTCTGTTCACCAAAGAATGAATCTAGCTTCTTGCATTTCTTCTGTGCATTGAAAGAAATCTTAGGACTATCTTTAGACAAAAGATCTATCACCTCTTTTTGGCACTAACATCTATCATGAAAAAAAGAAGAGTTGAACTATATAAAGACTGTTGATATGAAACTATACTCTTAGAATTGCTAGACTGAAAAGGGATTTTTCAATTTACTTTCTATCCCCGATCAATCAGATCCATGCTCAGATGAGAATCAATCTCTCCGGTCTTGGCATTAATCTTGATATTAATAAATTTTAAATCTCTGGTTATAAAAGTAAAATTCCACAAGGCTTTTCCTTCCAGGCTTTGCAGGATCACAAAACCGTCTCCTCTTCCTGCTTTGGGAAACAATTCTTCTACATTTTGAGCAAAGACATCAACCGCTTTCTCAAACGCAGTTTTTACTGATTTTATGTCTAGCTCTTCTACTTTCTGCTCTGGTTTCTTGAACACTTCATCTTCATTTTCTTTGACACTTACTTTTTCTCCGCAAGCAAAAACCGTAATTCTTTCTGACTTTGGTTCATAAAAACCGATTTCCCAATCGCCTTTCAATTCACAGTCATGACTGATGGGGCAAAAGAAATGAGAAAGATATCCTTGCGGATGTGTTTTTTTCCAGCTGGAGTAAGGCGTGCTGCTTTCTACTTTCTTCAGAATTTCTCCCGCAGTGGTAGCCATTACGAATATTCTCTCCAGGTGTAATTACATTTGGTGCACTTAAAGAATCTGGTTTCAGGTTCGTCTGCACCGCGAGTTTGCTGCGTCCAGAAGTAGGCTATTTTGTTATCACACTTCGGACAAGGAGTCTTAATTTTAGGCTGGGTATCTACATGCTCTACTACTTCAATCTTTTTAATGGTTTTTACTTTTTCTTTCAATTCCGCCGTCTCTTCCTCAGGCGCTTTGCTAAAGCCGCAGCTGCAATAGAGAACTTTTTTACCGGCCTTATCTTTCGGCCGCAGTATTGAACCACATGTTGGACAGAACATTATATTTCACCTATCTATCTTAAACTATTTATCCAGAAATCAGCTGGTTCTTTATATACTTTATCTAATTGGAGAGGATATAGCTTCATAATATATTTATAGGGCAAAGTGCCTGTCCAAAGAACTAATGAATAAGAAAATACGTTCCTTAATCAAGGCTTTAGAAAAAGAATACGGTTGCCAGATACAGGTTTCTGTGGAAAGA
>DATDUF010000060.1:0-3767 GCA_035290485.1 Candidatus Nanoarchaeia archaeon | reverse complement strand
ACGATTTATGATCCACAGAAACAAGAAATAAAAATTGAGCAGAAAGAACAAGTTGCCGCTGCAGTTTCCTTGGCAGTGCGCGAAGCGTTACAGAGCAACAAACTCATGCCTACTGTTGATGTAAACACGGAAGAGCAAATCACTTTTGGAACTCCTACTCCCATTCCCAGAAAAGAATCCAAGGCCGCAGTAAAATATCCTTTTGAGTCTAGTGCGCAAACTGTTTTTGCGGTAGAAGAAACTGCTGCAGTGTATGGCGAGCAGGAACTAAAACCAGTGGTGGCAGAACAAACTCAAAGCCAGGAATTGGTGCAGGAAAAACTTCCTTCCATGAAATTGCTCGGGCAAATACATAAGACTTACTTTCTGGCGGAAACGGAAGGAGGATTATTCTACCTCGACCAGCATGCTGCCCATGAACGAGTGATGTACGAATCTTTATTGAATCAATTTTTGCATGGCAAAGTAGAAGTACAGCAGTTATTGCAAGGTGAAGTGCTGGAAGTTTCTGCGGCTGAGAAAATCTTGTTGGAAGAGAAAAAAGAAGAACTCAGGAGTTTAGGATTTGAATTAGAATATTTTGGCGGGAATGCTTTTGCGGTTAAAACTATTCCTTTAGTGTTTGGAAAAGTCAAAATCTCTGAGTTGTTGCATGATTTATTAAGTATGCTGGAAAATAAAAAAAGTATTTTGGAACAGAAAGAAGTAATTCTCACTAGAATGGCTTGCCGCGCTGCAGTGATGGCCGGCGATCTAGTTACTATTCCGCAAATGGAAAAGATTCTGGCGCAATTGTCTAAGACCGAGCTACCGTATACTTGCCCACATGGCCGGCCGACTTTGATGAAAGTAACTATCGATGAGCTGGAAAAGAAATTTAGAAGAAAGGGATAATTAATTGTAATTTACTACCTCAAGATTATATACGCCTACTTTTTGTATTGGCTATGGTAGGACTAACTAATGATATTCTTCATCCCGGAGATCTTTGTTATATCGTAGTCTATACTCCTCGACCGCTAGAACGCATGCCAGAGCGGATTGAATTTCTAGAAGGAGAAGTCACTCAGATAGATCATCAGCCCGTTGAACGTCCTATTGATCATCCTATTTGGAAATATTATCAGGAAGCACCAAAGGCAGTTCGTTCCATTGCCGCTATCGTGCGGATTGATCCATATATCAAAGAACGGCTTCCAGTTGATCCTATTATCCCTGACCAAGAACCTCAGCGACATTATCTCGTAATTCCTTCTTCAGAAAGAGACCAGTATTATCAGCAAACTATCGACCGCCAGGGTAAGATGAATCGTATTCAGCTGCTCAGGATCAAAGCATTAGAAAAGGAGCTGAAAAAATTTAATATCTTTCCTCGCTTAAAAAAAGAATAATACAATATAGTCATAAGATATATAAAGATTTGAAGATGGCAAATTTTACCATGGTCGGGTTAACTTATACTGAATTCAAACCGCAGGACTGTTGTTATATTGTAGTCTTTACTCCTCTCGCAAATCAAGAAGTGATCGAATTTCTGGAAGGAAAGGTTCTTGAAATTGATGAGGAACATAAATCGCAGCAGATACCCGGTGCTCATCCTATCTGGCGCTACTTGCAAAGCCCGCCAAAAAAAGTAGAAGCCATTCGTGCGATAGTTACTGATCCGCGTCCTATTGCACGCCATCCTGCTGATCCTATTCGGAAAGGACAAGAACCAGGACGGAATTATTTAGTGGTGCCGCCATTAGAGTGCTTCAAATATTTGCATGCTCATGGGCGTACAGAGGAAGCTTTAGGGCATATGTATCGTTCCTTAGCTCGCACTCAGCAAAATCTAGAAAGGACCCAAAAAATGAATGTGGTGCAGCAGCAAAGAATCAGTGAGCTGGAAGAGATGCTGCAACGAAAGTAAATCTTTTTTCTTGATAGATGATTTTATAAATTTACGAAGATTATTATTACTATGCCCAAACCTTCAAAAGAAATCAGTGCTGGCGTAGTACATAAAGTGCCAGCGGATTTACAAAAGGCTCTTACTTCTGCCCCCAAGGCGCTAGCCGCATGGGAAGATATTACACCGCTGGCGCGCAATGAGTGGATCTGCTGGATTACATTTTTCAAGAAACCAGAAACAAGAAGAGAGCATATAGAACGATTACGTGCAGATTTACTCAAAGGAAAGAGAAGACCTTGCTGTTGGCCGGGTTGTCCGCATCGGAGACCAAGTGCGAAGAAATATTTTAAAATAATGTAAGCTTTACTTGTAATACCTCTTCCCACCCTGCGGGAAGTTGCTTGGGCATAATCCATCATAACTGTAATACACGTCCATCGTTCTTTCATCTATTAATTTGAAATAAGCATATCCATTTGGCGTGTTGAAATTGAGATAGAATTGATAGCAATGTTCATTCGTAATATCTGTCGGGAGCTTGTACGTGGGAGTATTTGAATAAATCCAGTTGACGTTCATATTTCCTAAATTTCCAATATTTATCCTTTCTTCATCTCCGGCAATTGAAAGAGGACTTCCGTACTCTCCATCCTTGTAACTCTCATAGATCCAGCCCACAATTTCCTTGTCCAAGAACCACATGCCGGAAATTGTTCCTGCTTGGTCTCGTGAGCTTGTTCCGCAATCTTTAACTTTGAATACAGTTCCTCCCATACCGCCAAGAAGATTATAATAAGCTTGTTTTTTCTCCTCAACAAAATAATCATACGGACATACTCCACTAATCAGGTTGTCTGCCCGTCTATCTTCATATCTTTCCTGATGAATGAATTGATTTATGACTTTCCTATCTCGTACTATAAAATCAAATCCTCCTACCCCGTTCTGGCTTTGTTGATAATAATAACCTATCAAATCTCCTGCTTTGAATTTTACCGGTTTCACATAGTCTTCAGCGCTGGTATCTTTCGTTTCAATGAGTTGATCTCCAATAGTATCTACTACGCCTTTAAGATGCCCTAACACTACCTCAGTATTGCATCCAGCGTCAAACTTCACCACATAATCAGTCAGATAATTGAGATCTTTTGAAATTTTGTAACGTGCTCCGGCGATAAAAGTCATGTCACCAGGAGCATAAAGAGGGATATTCTGTTCATGAAACTCCTGCTTTATACTAATATAAGATCTTTCTACTATATACTGTCCAGAACCATGCACAACGCCAACCTGCCCAACTTTCTGAACATATTGAGGATCAATTAAAAATTCGGTAAAACTGACATTGCAATTATCATTATTTTTATCATCAGGATTGATTTGATTTTGAGGCAAATCTTCTTGGGAGTTAAATTCTATTTCAGCAGAATTATCTTCAGAAGTGGATTGACAGCCCAGAAAAGTAATTGCCAGAGCAAGAATAAACAAGACAATCCTCTTTTTCATCAGTAAAGAGAAGAACTAAGAGTTTTTAAAAGTATAGCCTAAATGGAATTACTTCGAATTGAAGTCAATTTAAAGCAATATTTAAATACCATCTAGCGCTTATAATACCTACAATGAAATTCAAGACTTTTACTTTAGATCCCTTTCAGGAAGATGCTATCAAAGCGATCGAAGAGAACAATTCAGTGATGGTTTCTGCGCCTACTGGAAGTGGAAAAACACTGATTGCTGATTTTATTATTGAGAAACATAAAGATGATAATAAAAGAATAGTGTACACTGCCCCGATCAAGGCTTTATCTAACCAGAAGTACAAAGATTTCTGTAAAGAATATGGTGAAAGTAAGATTGGCTTGATGACTGGAGA
>DATDUF010000059.1:0-11354 GCA_035290485.1 Candidatus Nanoarchaeia archaeon | reverse complement strand
ACTCTTGCTTACCAAGATTTTGTGAAGGGATGACGCATTTTAAACTGTCAGGAGTACAGGCCTGTTGTAATTTTGAATCTTGGATAGAAATCGCTGCACCGGTTGCAACTCCACTTGAACCTGAAGAAACCGTTCCCGCATACACTCCCGTTTTATGATACTGCAGACAAGTTTGGTAAACTTTTTTCAAATCAGTATAACTTCTTCCGCCTTGAGCATAGTAACTTTTTCCGTTACCACATTTTTCTACATAAAACCAAGATTTATCTCCATACTGCTTGATTACCGTCGGTGAACATTCCTTACTATACGGAAGAGATGCCCAGATCGGCGCTATTCCATCCCATACTGAAGTAAAGTCACCATTGCTAATCGCATTTGTTAACACTCCGTCTGTAACTCCGCCCCTGGTAGTAATATCATGCAGTGCTGCTTTATCCTGCTCTGCTGGTTGAAAAGTAGTAAAGAATCCTTTTTGCTTCAAAGGCAAATAACTATCATAAACATACTGATATCTTCCTGCAGCAGTACTGCTCAGACTGCTATCTTTTAATGTTATTCCCTTTTTTGGCATTTCACCAGTTTCTACTGGATGCGCAGCATAACTATTGAACTCGCTACCGGCAAACATGATATTATACTTCTCTTTCGTTCCTTCTGCCCAGGCAATAGTATCCAATAATGCTTTTTGCTCATTGGTTCCATACGCGGCAACACAAAAATTAGCAGCTGCGCCCGGTATTGGCGTGATACCGGGAGTAATAACGGCAGTAGGAAGTTTTTCCTGATAGGGAATCCATCCTCGGATCGCATCATAAACATAACCCTTTCGGGCACTGTTAATCCAGATCACGATTTTCAGCCAGACTGAATCAATTTCATCACAGCGCTGTTTGCTTAAGCAATTTTCCCCGCCAGAATAAACTGAAGCCGGTGAAATAGCACCACTAACAGTAGGAGAAGATTGTCCCACAATCGGACCATTAAAAGTAGGAACTGCTGTTGATTTACCAAAGACCGTATCCATCACTGTTTTCATAACTACTCTTCTTCCGGCCGGGCCAAAATGTATTCCATCACCTAAGCCTCCATTCGCGCCAGCACAATATCCACAAGTATCACTTCCGGGAGAACTTTCCGTTGCAGAGTAAGTATCGACAGCATAATCAATGAGGTCCGATCTTCCCAATTTATTATTCAAAAGATCAACATTGAAAGTTTTAATTCTTTGAATCGCTTCTGGAGTTCCATAACCTCCCGCAGCTCCTTTGGTCGGAGTGTTCGTCAGCATGATAACTTTAATATTTTTATTTTTGTCTTTTACCAGCTGCGCTAGATTAATCGCTGCCTTCTTATATTCTTCAGGTGTCACACTGGAAGAGGTCTGTTGACCATTGGCAGATGGATCCAGGATCACATAATCAAGATTATCATTTTGTAATACCGCTTGAACTAAAGACACTTGTACGCCCGGCCAGGTTCCTCCTTTGGCCTGAAGAAAGACTGTAGCTCCTGGACAGAATTCCTTGATAATATTAGCATTGCTCCATGCTCCCGCCAGAGGCTTGCCAGAAGTATCCATATCAACAGTATTCGACGCACCAACTAATCCAATCCTTTTACCGGCACAACCTTCATACTTCTCCACAACTTTCCCGCCTAATGTTCCCTGCTCCACCTGTGCTACTACAGTAATGAAAGTAATAGCGCAAAGAATTACTAATAACAGATACGCAAATAATTTCTTCATTAGATCAAACCTTTTTCTACGATTGTAAACTTCTTCGTCAAGGTAACTTTTTTATCCAACAAGGGATTTTCCAAAACCACATCTAAAGTATATTCTCCCGGCAGCGCATCTTCACCCATTACAAAAAAATCCGCAAAGACCACTTCTTCCGTATTCTTGTTGCTCTCTAATTCAAAATTATAAGCATTCTTTTGTTCGTTTTGTAATACTACCTCTCCTCGAGGGTTAGTAATTTTATGATTTCGTAATAACATTATTTGTCCATCATTCACATTACTCTCCACTACAAACCACACATAGACTGGCTCAGTATTTCCAAATTCACTTTGCCTGCTCAGGCAATTCAAACTCTCATCAACATAATTACAAAGAGCAACATCTTTCACCGCAATCGAACCTTCTTTGCCTACTGGCAGAAATTCCGCATTCAGGACAGGTTCAGGCATCACATCATCTTTAACCTTCAGAGTTCCTGATTTCACCAGCAGCAAAATAATAGCGCTAGTTATCACTATCGTGATCAGAACTACAAACACTTCGACTTCTATTCTCCCCTTTCTATTTTTGGTAGCCATTATGCTAGGATATTATTACGCATTTTGTATTCCGCATTGTGCGGAATTCTTAATCTCTTCAAAGTACTTCTCGACCTTCTTGTACTCTGCACTGCCGGAAACCTGAGCAGGATATTGCAAAGGCTGCCCGTTTTTTTGTTTTGGATTCTTGAACAAATCAATAAGGTAACATACATCATCCTTGAAGGAAACTTTCCAGTCCACATTACTTTTCTGGCTTTGGGCAATTTTTCCTGCTGCCAAATAATACAACCCCGTCACAAATTCAATATCCGCAACTCCGCGGTTGACAATACCTTCGGCTGTAGCTATCACACTGGCATAATTCTGATTCAAGAAGTCCTGATGCATTTTGCTAGCTATTTTTGATACTAATGGTTCTAACCGTAAAGTAATTGGCTGAGTGTATTGTGAATGCAGTCCTGCTCCAGGTTTTGCTGGCTGCTGCGCATTGTAACAATTTCCTACGGCATCGGGCAATAACAATTGCGCCGTTACTGAAACTGTTTTTTCATTCTGGGCATAATTTGATCCGGCGGAAGGTCGGACTTTATACTCACAACTATTGCCGCCGCTGCTAGGCGCGCCGATAGCATTACTAAATCGCATTCCTTTGTAACTAAATACTGCCGCGCGTATTTCTGCCGATGAAAGTTCAACCTTGTTATCTTTTTTGAGCAAGGAAGCAGTATCAACACTATAACCGCCTTGAGCATCAACTGTAACTCCTTGTGGAACCACGACTCTATACATATCAGGAGTATCTAACTTTTGATAGACAAAATTTAATGTTTCTGTACCCAGATCTCCTTTAGGCAGGTCAATTAATTTCAACTGCGCTTCACAACTCTTATCCCCACCAGATAATACCACGGTATTAGAAGCGCCGCTAAATAAATCCGCACTAACTGTCCCTAAGGACATTTCTACCGGGAAGTTTCCCGGCACGCCGACAGGCAGCTGACGAATCTGCACATCCTGATTAGGTAATCCGCTGGAGCTCATCTTCACACAATATTTTTTTCCGTCACTGACGGAGTTAGCCCGAACTTTAATTTCTTCTCCTTTGGTAAAAATATTTGGCGTAGTACAAGCTACCCATGACTGCGTATCCGAATCAAAGCAGCTGATGAAAGGATCCTGCAAATAAGCTCCTTCCCCGCCGCCAAACATACTTACTATATCCGGACATTGATATTTTCCGGTTAAGGTATCAATATTACAGATAGCCATTCCCGGCGGAGAAACATCTACAATCGGGAAATAAAATTTACCGTCTTTATATCCTTCATCAAAACATTGCGCTTCATTTCCTTTTTCTGATTGATCTAATTGTAATTCTATCACGACGTGATCATATCTAAATGGTTTATTGACCCGCTGCGGGGAAGGAATAGGTACGGAAACAAATCCGTTTGGTTTTAAGTCAAATCCTCTTCCCCCATCTAAAGAATGTTTTTTATCTCCTTGCAAAGCCGAATCTGCTGCTGAAGCATATTGACAATCGCATCCTTGCTCGCCGCACTGCACTCCCGGTTTTCCAATATCTTCCGGACCGATACATTTCAGATAAACATTATAACTTCTGATTCTGCATCCGGGCAGGATCATGGCGCCCACTTCATAATTATAGACTGCATTTCCGGTAACCGGATCATAAGTAGATAATTCTCTATGTGCAGGAAGAACATGCGCTGTCGTTTTTCCCGGAACTGCATACGCTGCATCTAAAATAAAATCTGCTCCCAAAGGCCAGTCGTAGCCGAAAGCTGCTAAACACATTGATTGGGTCAAGCCTTGCGCTCCGCCAGCAAAATAATTATTCAACTGCGCATTGCCATAATCACTTTTGACATCATCGATGGAAGATTGCATCGCCGTGCCAATCGATCCGAAAGTTGCTTCAGTTACCTCTCCCACTCCACCTAACACTCCTTTATTTTCATCACCAAAATCAAAAGGACTGCACTGATTCGTGAAATAAGAGATTGCTTTATAGACTAAACCGCAAACTTGCTGCGTGAAGATCGTCTTACATACTCCTGCATCTCGTAATCCAGTTACTTTCGCTTCCTGAATACAATTGCGCAATCCTTCTAAGATACTCTTTAAAGTAATCAAGTGCGCTCTGATTCTGGACAAGCACATGGTTTGATATGCTCCCAAAAATTGGGTGTTAGGACTGACTTGATGTACTTCCTTATTCTCATGTAAATAATCTAAGAGATAATCTGCTCCGAAAGCAGAAGAGAAGTCCCGGCCGGCATAATATCTCCATTCCGGATAGTAAGTACCAAATTTATTATTGGATTCTTTAAACACTCGATCTTGATGATATGACCATTCCTCGGCTACGCCTTGTTGTTCCTTTCCTGCGGTTCTAACGCCAGGATAGGTTTTGGTTTCTTTTTCATTTAAGGTACAGACACATTGCAATAAGCCAGTTGTTTTTCCATCGGAACTAGAACCTTTGGGATTGATGCTGTTGGCAGGAGGAGCAGAACAAAATCCGGAAAGGCATAATGCTCCTGGAAATGCTTTACAATCATCATGAACATTGCATTTTGTTTCAGACAATTTCTTTGTATCAACTCCAGAAGCTAATGATGCTCCAGATTGATAATCAATAAAGCAGTCTTTGGTATATCCTGCGGAAAATTGTTTTGCGCCAATCGCATTAAGATCCTTCTCCCCGCCTACTCCTACGGGAACAATTTTACCATTTGCATCTGTTGTCTCTTGGAAGCATCCGACTGATTGCGGATTTCCGTTACTATCAAGAGATTTCACACCTTTCTCAACATACGGCCTATATCCTGGTTTAGCAGAATTGCTACAGGCCTGCTGACAACTGATATCCTGCCCGACAATATATTGATCCGTTCCTGGTGGTCGGTAAGCAATTAGATCTCCTGCTCCGGCATACAATTCTGCTTGTTGTAAACTCAAGCCGAAATCATGCACTTTTTCTAAACGCACCAAAGCGCCGCCATTCTGTAAAATAGTAGCGGAATTTTGATCGGCATAATACAAGAAGCTTCCATACTGATAACAAGTAAATTCACCCTTGGCGACTAATCTCGCTGCCTTAGCATTAGGATTAGCAATATTGGTATTCTCTTCAATTTTTCCGCCGCAATTTTCAATTTTCAGCAGAGGAACTCCTCGACTGCTGGCCGTACATTGATTCTGTGCGGTCACGACCGTATCTATTTCATATTTTTCTTTTGAAGCAGTCCATCCCGCAGGAACAGTTCTACATAATACCCTATCTCCTGTCCAGCGGTAAGCCTGATCTAAAACTGCTTCCGATTTCCATAATCCTGTAGTCGTCGGACATAAAGTATCTAAAGATTTTGCGCTATCATCCCAGTCACTGCGCAATCCTTGGGTATTCAACAAACCTTTGGAACTTAACTCCTTCCATTGCTGAATTTCGCTTTCCAAATAATATTTCTCCTGATCTCCCGGACATTGCTCTTCTTTTGGTTTAGCTTTGGTAAAGAATACTTCTAGCTTGGAACTGACAATTCTGGAATATCTGGTCGCTAATCGACCTAAGAAAGCCGCGATCCAAGCCACGCCCGTAACTAAAATGGCTTTTTCTAAATACGGAAGTACCAAGTCAATTTTGTCAATAGTAAATTTAACTGCATCTAATCCTTCATTAGCAATAAAATCAGGCAGCAAGTTTTTGCTTTCTACTGGGATGTCAATGAAATAACTTAAGTCCTGGCAGGAAACTTGGCTCTTGAGATCGCTCATTTTTCCCGCGCCTAGATTTTCGCGGTAGCTGACCGTAATCTTCAAAGGGAAAACAATTTGTCTTTTCTTGAACTCATCCCAATAGCTGCTTTGCTTGGCACTGAATTTTTCCGTAGTAAATAATGGTGCAGAAAGATACCAGGCTGTTCTTTGCGCATTCGGTGTAAGCTGCGGAGTATTCGGAAAGATCAAACAGCCAATTTTACTCTTTTCATCATCAAGCATTCCTTGCGTACAGGCTTTTTCAAATCGAACACTGGAAATTTCAAAAGCATCCTGGCCCTGAGTGGAAACACCGGAACCGCGATAACTAAAATTAAAAACGGCAGTCACTGATTCACGGCCACCATCTAACAACGTCGGATTAAGTCGTAAAGGTGCCTGGAAGCGAGCTAATGATTGTACATCAAAAGCAAGATCAGAAGAGTAACAAGTATTGACGGTGACTTGCTTCTTTGCATAGCCAGCCTTACCACTTACATCTTCCGCGATGAGATAAACTTGATAAGTAAATTTCTGAGCATTTTTAGCAATTTCCACACCTTGAATAGCTACTTCCCGCAGTCCAGCCGGAACTTCTTTCGGAGCTAACGCTTTTAGGCTAATATGAGGACTTTCAAAGTTGACGCCGCTAAAAGTGAAAGCTCCGTTTTCATCAGCAGTTACCTTGTCCCAGGATTTATCAAAAGCAGGTTTAAAATCACCGGCTAAAGGACGGAAGACATAGAGATAGACATTCGCGCCCGGTTCAGTAGTTCCGGAAATATCCGTCTCTGCTTTTCCTTGGTAATATTCTTTTCCTTTGGCAAAATCAAATTCTACTGTCGGAGCTTTGGTATCAGAAATAATGCTTATTTCCTTCTCCGTTACCCAGCCCGCTTTATCAGCGATAGTGATTATAATAATATTTTTCCCTTCTTCCAGAGGGACTTCCGCACTCAGCGCGGTCCCATTACCTTTAGCTACCGATTGATTAGCGGCAAGCACTTCATAGAAACTTAATTCAGAGATTGTTCCGGTAATTTTTATCTTTTTCTCACCGGTAAATTCCGGAAGAGCAGCCAACTGCAAGGTTGGCTTTTTAGTATCGGCAAATACTTTTCCTTCTACCGCTGCAGCATTGCCGGAAGTATCAACCGCTTCTATTTTTATCACGCTTTCTACATCACTAGCCAGAGGAATAGCGGTAAGAGTAAAACTTCCCGCCGCGGCCGTAGTGCTTTTCAGCTGTGCTCCATTGACATAAGCTCTTACCGTGGAACCGCTTTCCGTGGTTCCGGAAATATCAAAAGAATTTCCGGCTACATTCGCAGGAAGATCTACTTTCAGTTCTGGAGCTGTTTTATCCGGAGCAAGGGTATTGAAGGAATACAAGTTTCCGGCGTTATCATCAGTTACATTTCCGCTTTGAACTTTGTAATAATAAGTAGTATTAGCCGCTAAGCCCGTAAGCTGGACTTGATGATTAGTTATGGCACTAGCATCGCCCGCAGGAGCAAGACTTTGTTTTGAAATTCCATAATTAACTAAACTGTTAGCCGGCTGATCGGTCTCCCAGGATACCTTTGCGCTGGTAGGAAAAGTTTCTACAGCAAGGTTAGAGATTTCTAAAGCGCTTATGACCGGGAGATTGAGGAATAAGGCTATGACTAGTAAAACCAACACCCTCCACATCCTTTTTTGTGCGCTCATCTTGAAATTAATTTTTTATTTTTTTTATTTTATTCTTAACTCTTGATTTCCGGAGCGGAAACATATTTACTATATTGCGCCTCATTCACCAGCAGATCAAACATTTCTTCTTGACTGGCCGATTCTTTGCTCACTACATGAAATACTATTTCTTTAGCATCTTTCAACTCATTCCAAGGCACAGACCAGCTACCTTTATAGCCGCCGACAAACTTTTCATTGCCTAAGACATTTACTTCCAGCTCATAAGTGAAATCTGCTTTTGCCAGCAATTCTAATTTTTCCAATGCTTCCACTGCTTCTTGATCATTGCTTACTGATTTAGTAATTGTAGATTCATGGAAAGCGGTGTTAGGAAGATCAGCCTTTTTTTTGAAACTGATTTTGACTAAACCTAGCTCGCCTTTCTTGAGCGGTGTTCCTGGACCGATATGTTCGGGATCAGTAAAAGCATGTTTAACAATAGTAATTTTACTGGCCGGCAATTCATAGACTGGGATCAAATCTAAATTCACTTCCTTGCCCGGTGCAGTAACGACTCGCTGCCAGCTTTCCTTGTAACCATCTTTGGTTCCTCGTAAAATTCCGCCCGCGCAGTAAGGAAAATTACTAGTATATCCTGCTACATTACCTCTGCCGGCAAAATCATATTCGGTCGGCAGCATCTCGCATTTGTAGCGCAGGCAGGTAAAACTGGTATTTACTTTATCGAGAGGTTCGCGATTGTAAGCTCCCGTCTCTTCATTCTCCACTTTTTCAAAAGCAAACACCGTCATAGGTACATCCTTGCTGGCGCAATATTCTTCATCAGAAACAGTATTTACAAAATACGACGGTCGTGGAACTGGTTCCCCGCGGTCCGGATTATTTCTGATTACATGCACCGTAAAAGCAATCTGGAAGGTGTAGCCAGTAGTTTCATCTTTCACTTTTACTAACACCGGATAAACAAAATCATAAGTGAATTTCCAGGTCTGGATACAGAGAAATGACAACAGATTGCTGCCGCCCAGCTGCGAGCTTTGCATTTTATTTCCCACTAACGGCGTGACCGCAAAAGTATAAGGGTAGGTTTGATCAAAATTAAATAAGGCACTGACTTGCGGATATCTGAAGTCTTCACCTAAATCCCAGACATAATGATTTTGATAGTAAGTCAGATCTTCCGGAAATTGCAGGTAATCTGTTCCCTGCACTTTTAATTCCTGGATATTAACCCGGACTAAATCCAGCATGGTGTTCTTGACACTTTCCACTTCCCATCTCTTTTTATTGCAGCTTAATTCCATGCCCGCAACTGGTACATCGGGATGTTCCAAGGCAATTAAATCCTGAGTGATATCTTCCAGCTTGAGCGTCTCCATTTCTTTTTCCACAATGGATCTTGCTACAGTATGCAAGGTCTGCAGCTTTACCGGAGATTCAGCGGTATGATCTATCACTTCCGTAATAACTTCACCGCCTTTATTACGGATCTCCACATCCCAATGCAGATTAAAAATAACTTTGCTGGGAACTATTTCTGTATCCGAAGTTAATTCACTTTTTTCCACTAGATCATAACTTTCCTGGAATGCTTCCATCGAAAACAAGCAATCCCGCACATTTTTTTCCATATAGTCATCGATCTGTTCTTTGATCTGCGACAGGGAAGGAATGTTTGTTTCCGGCCCGTAAGCCCAGTACGGTACGGCTAAAGAAGGAGAAATTTCTAAGCGGCGATTATTGTCATTCACAACATCAAAAGGCAATTCGATATAGCCGCCTTGCAGGCCCACGCGGACTAAAGCATCATTGCCAACTTTATCCATGCAAGTGGTGATGAAATTTTCCACTTTTCCTTTTTCAGTAGGAATGATTTCTTGCGGATTAAAAGTAATAATTTCTTTGCGCACAAAGATCACTAAAGTAATTACGAGCACCAACAAAATGCCCAAGATAATGAAGATGGTGACTTGCCCCTTAGAACTAGAAATAAAGCTACTTCTATCTACTTTCCACCTCTTTTTATACATCGGATAAAGTATAGTATGATGATATATAAAGGTTATGCTGGATGTAAGACGGAGAAAAGAGCCAAAAAAATATTTTTTCAAAAAAGAAACATTTATATATCAAAAAAATTTCTTTCTGGTTATGGATAAAAGAGGTCAGTTAGGAATTATCGAGTTCAAGTTTTTCTTGTATGGTTTGCTATTCGGCCTTATCCTAGCTCTAGTATTGGTCTTTTTGGGAACAGCTAAAGTTTTGCCTTTCCAGATCCCTTTAGTGTGCGGATAATCTCCTAGAATTCTAGTCATGAATAGACAGGAAATAAGGTAATATCCTTTAAAGAATAGAAAACGTTATTAAGTGTTCTTTTTTCTTTCCGCTGATAAAAAGAGATTATTAAAGAGGGTGAACTACATGGATGTTGAACGAATTCAGAAAATAAATAAACTTGCGCTTGACTTAATGCGTCAGGGATTAGCTTCCGACCGCGATGATGCAGTCGTACAAGCAGAAAAAATTTTTCGCTCTAAAGACGGAGAGTATAGTTCTATCCGAGAACGCATGCAAGGCGGTCCTGAACCACTGCAGCAATCCGCTGCTTCTCTGGCCTTAACTCCGCAAAGCCCGCAAGCTGCCGGCAGCGCTGATCTTCATCCCGATAAAGTCAAAGAAATTCTCCAGCAAAACAGCCAATTCTTAGTTAAGAAAATAACTGAGTTCCAAGAACAGATGCAGGCTATGCGCAAAGAATTAGAATCACTTAAACTTCAGGGAGGAAGCAGACCGCAGCAAAGCGTCAGTTCCGCTCCACCTAAGCTAGGAGAAATACCTGCTCATAACCCTGATATCCAACGCGGACAAGGAGGCCAAGCTTCTGCCAGTAACCATCCCCGCTCTGGAAATTACAAAGTAGAAGAAGTTTCCATTGAGAAGTTCTTTTACATGGGAAATAAAAGGTAAGATTTTCTTCTTTATTTTACTCTTTCTACACTTGATTTTTTTACGAAACGTTTAAATAGTACTACTTTAAAATAGTGTTTCAGTAACCATGGTAAAAGCTAAATTTAGTACTACTCTATTAGTAATATTGGGAATTGCCCTACTTATGCCTCTTTTGGCCAGCGCTGCACCCTCTATTACTGAGACTTCAGTAAAACTAACCGCAGATTATAGCAAGTTCACTGATGAAGATGATGATTTTATTGTGGTTAATACTGAATCTTTTACTGTTGATAATACTGGCGGAACGAGTCCCGTAACTGTCAAAGCAACAGGATTACCTGCAAAATATAACAGTCAATCTACCACCGTCTATGCTGGTGCAACTAAAACAGTAATCCTTACTATTGAAGTGCCCCACAGTAAATCCCCTGGATTAGAAAAAATAGGAACTATCGAGATAACTGATTCTACTGGAGTCAGAGACACTACAGACCTAATCCAAGAAACATTCTCCATGCTCGACCTTACTGAACTGGAAGTAAAATATGTAGATGCTGACGGCAAAACTAAGAAGGATGAATTCACTACAGATGATAATACTTACAAATTAGAAAACGAAGTAAAACCGTACACGAATA